>CAIMSU010000163.1 GCA_903844155.1 uncultured Pseudomonadota bacterium
CGAGGAGTGAACCATGGGCAGCGTTTAGTAGACGTGTCCATCCCGGGCGGCGAGCGATCGCCATCCAATCCGCGTGTTTCGGCACGCACAACCACCAACCAAGGAGGGCATCATGGGCAGCTGCTGAGAGCGTCCGTCCCCGGCTGAAGCCAGCGCCGGTGGATGGGTCAAGCGTGTCGGTCTGGCAACGAGAGCTACGCGCCCGGTCCGGTCCTGCAGACCAGATCGGGCGCCGGGCGTTCAGGACGGTGCGCTGATGTCCGCCCAGCCAGAATCGTCGTGCTGCCTCGTCTGCGGCAAGATCCCTGTGGGCCGCTACACCAGCTGGGAGAACGGCGGGGTCGCCTGCGGACACTGCAAGGCTTCACGTCCGCCCTGCCTCGTCTGCGGCAGGCCAGCCGTGCGAGGACGACGGGGCGGTGGTGCATTGAACCTGCCGAACATCTGTGCCAGCTGTGACGCCACGGGGCGAAGGTGTACCTGCTGCACCGGGCTCGTTGGGACGCATCTGTCCTGGATTGGCGAGAACAAGGAGCGGATCTTCTGCTCCGCGTGCGCGAGGGGAGCGCGGTGTGCCATCTGCCAGGCCCCCGTTCCTACCCGCTCACGACCTGGCCCGGACGGGCGACGGTTCTGTCAGGACTGCCGCGAGATGGGGATCTTCGACCCCGCCCAGATCCACGCCCTCGCAAACGAGGCCCGGGCCTGGATGCTCGACACGCTCGCGATGCCGCTCCGTGAGTTTGAGCGATGCGAGATCCTGCTCGTGGACCGACGAGCCTTCGGCCCTCCCGCACGACCTGCGCCCAACCGACTCGGCGGACCAGCCGTCGCGTCGGCGCGTGCCGGCGACTTCCGCTGCTCCACGCTAACATCGGGAACAACCATGGTGCATCTTCGTGATCTCCGCGTCCGCGTGGTCTCTGGGCATCCAACCGCAGCGACCCGGCTCATCCTCGCGCATGAGCTCGCTCACCTTTGGCAGGCAGAGCAGCATCTTCGCCAGGACCTCACCATCCGCGAGGGCCACGCTGTCTGGGTCGAGCACCAGCTCGCCACCAGTCGCGGGGAGACGGCGCTGGCCCAGGCGCTGGAGAACAGCACCGACCCGATCTACGGGGACGGGTTTCGCGCTGTGCGCGCGATGCTCCAGGGAGGCCGGGCGATGGACGCGGCCCGCGTGATGGTCCAGAGGTTCTCGTGATCGCACCCCGCGATAAGCGCGCCCATCCAAGGATCTTCGTGGACAACCTCTACCACCCCCTTCTCAGCTATCCGGGCCTGCACAGCGATCAGCTCATCGCTGCCTGCGATCCTGACGCCCGGCGCGTGATCGAGGCCGCGCTCTCGCTCCGAGCCTGGAGGGTCGGGGCATGGGCCCAGGCGACGGAGCTCGTCGCCGAGGTTCAGGCTGCACCCTGGCGGACCGGCCCTCAGCACACGTTACCACCCTACTGCACCGAATTGACGCGGGAGGACCTTGCAAGAGCACTCCTGGCCATCAGCCCCGACATCGCCATCGAGACCTGGTTCCGGAACCAGGCCAACAACGAGTTGTATAGGGCGGCATGTGCCACATGGCAGCGACGAGCGGCGGGGCCAGGACCAGCCGCCGCGGTCGATGTCAGGTGGGTGTTGACCATGAGCCCGGCGTGGCTTCGCGCCGCCAAGCCGCGTCCTCTCTGCATGAACGACCTCATGGCAATGGCCGCCTTTGGTACTGACCTCTTTGCCCTCGACGAAGCGTACACGGCGGGACTGGAGACCATGCGGGAGGCCTGGAGCCGCATCCTCGACAACCTGAGCGAGCGAGGCACCGGGATCGTCCGGATCCCCAGCCCGGTCTGGATCGACGTGGACGGGAACCTCGCCAAGCTGGACGCGGCCCTACTCAACGGGCCGGGCGCCGTTCTGGTCGGCGAGCGAAACACCGGCCGCCTCTCTCTGGCCTCCATGTGGCACGAGCGCCTCCGCGCCGGCGATGGACCCGGCTCCCTGACAGCGTGGGAGGTATGGGCTGGGAAGAAGTTGAAGGCACCCGCGGAGTCCGGGGTCTTCGTGATGTTCGGCTTCGGCGATGAGCCCGTCGGCGTTGAGGCGTTCAACCACGCCGCAGGTATGTCCTTTGGTAGTGCCCTCCGAAAGGCCATCGAGCACCCCGATCACATGAAGCTGCTCGTGCGCGCCACCCCCGACGAACTGGCGGCGCTCTGCACCGAGATGCCTACCGCTGCTCAATTGACGCCCATCGCCACCCTGGCGCACCCTCAGGACGCTCTTGCTCGGTGGATCTGCATGGCCCCGGTGCTCTACGCGTCGGACGGCGTCGCGCCCAGCCTGGAGGATCTCGTCGGGATGCGCGGCGCGATGCCCACAGCAGAGTGGAATGCGGTCACCCCGGACTTTCGATGGACCAACGAACCTCGGGAGCAGGCCGTCGTTGCCCCCCAGGTACGGATCGCGATCAGGAGGGCCAGACGCGGAGGAGATGTGGCCTCGGTCTTCGAGGAGAGCCTCGCTGTGCGCGATGCGTTCGGCGACGTGGACGCGCTGATGAAGCTGGTAGGGCTCGAAGCCCGCGTATTCGGGATGTTCCGGCATCCGGACGATCCGACTTCATCGCACGCGAGACGGTCATGAACGCCCGCACGCGCCAACATCCCACCGCACGTTTTCAACTCATCCTGACAACCGCTAAAGGTTACTTATCGGCCGTCAGAATATCAAAAATCGGATACGTTCCTTCATGGCCGTTCCCTGGAATCCCGCGCGCTCGATCCGAGTCGACACCCTCCTGAAGGAGTACACGGTCGAGAGTCCGTGTGCCGAGGTCGCCCGAAGGCTCCTGCCCATCGCTCGCGAGGAGACCCCCGACTCAGCCGGGGTGATCATCCGCGCAAACACCGGCCAGGCCCGATACCCGGTGGTCAATCCGCGCGGGGTCCGACTGTTCTGGTTCTACCATGTAGCTGTCCTCGTCCAGGACCACTGCGTCGATGCGTTGACGGGCACGCCTGGCACGCATCGCGAAAACTACTTCGAGATGCACTTCCTCAACGCCCCTGGGGATCTCCGGTTCGATGAGGCCGACCCTGATCTGAAGGACGCATGTCTCTGACATCATCCGCCGCCATGGCCGACTTCGTTCGACGGCGCCTGACCTCGCTCCTGCAGAACCCTGACGGCTGGGGGCCGCCGCACGCGGTGGAACTCCAGCTCCTCCTGCTGCTCGAGATGTGGCTCGTGGTCGCCGGAGCACCGCAGGAAACGGTCGACGCGGTCGCCGAGCGCTACCAGCGCTTCCTCTCGAGAGAGCTGCCGGGACCTCCCCTGCCCCTCTCGTTGCGGCTGAGACTCGGCAACGAGTCGTCCCCCGAGTTCGTGCGGTTCCTTCGGAAGTTCGTGCTGGCCGAGCAGCTCCGCCATCGCGAGGACTCGCTCGTGCGATCCGCGTCTGCGCCGACACTTCCCCTCACCGACGCTCCGGGTCGGCTTCACTTCGTGGAGACCTGAGATGTACGCAGCGGCTCACCGCGTTGTTCACCGTGATGGCAGGACCGGCATCAACGCATTCCTGCACCATCACGGACCGCAGTTTTCCTGGCCGGCTGCGCCGTGGACGTTGCCGGAGACGAACCCCGGCGACCTGGTTCGGGAGCGCATCGAGGTCCCGCCTGGGGGCAACCGGGTTTTGTCCTACCTCGATGTGCTCGCCCCGGACGACGCGACCCCCGCAGAGATCGATGTTGCCCTCACGGGTCTCTGGCTGGAACTGGTCGCCGACGAAGCGGGGCCTTCTGCCCCGACCGGACCGCTCCCCAACCCCACCGTCTACAAACGCGGTCATGTCGTCCTGCGCTTTGGCGTCGAGGACGGCCTGGTCCCGGGTCGGGCGCTCGAACTGGCGGAGCTGCGTGACCGCATCGACACGGGCAGGTCGACACGGGCCGGTGCCGAGGCGGCAGCCCCGTGATGTCCAACCTGCCCTCCCTCCCCTCCCCCGACACCGCCCTGATCGCTGGCCTGATCCCGCTCGCAGAGCGCGCCGTGGCCATGGCCGACGCCGCCCAGGCCCCGAGCACTCGACGTGCCTACGACCGCGCCTGGTCCGGCTTCGAGCGATGGACCGCTGCGCGGGGGCTCGCCTCTCTCCCGGCCATGCCCGAGACGCTGGCGATGTACCTGACCGACCGTGCGGAGGCCGTGAAGGTCTCCACGTTGGAGCAGGAGCTCGCCGCCATCGTCGAAGCGCACCGCAAGGCCGATGTCCCTTCGCCGACGGACAACCGCGATCTCCAGCTCGTCTGGAAGGGCATCCGACGCACCTACGGCAAGCCAAAGGTCGGGAAGTCACCGGTCGGCGTTCTCGACCTGGCGCGCATGGTGGCCGAGCTCGGGGACACACCGAGCGGCATTCGTGATCGCGCGCTCCTCCTCCTGGGCTTCGCGGGTGCCCTGCGGCGCTCCGAGCTGGTCGCGGTCGACGTGGAGGACCTCGCGCCGAATCCGGACGGTTTTGCCTTGATAATCAAGCGCTCAAAGTCAGACGGCGAAGGCGAGGGGCAGCGCATCGGGATCCCGAACGGGCGACGGCCGGAGACCTGTCCGGTGCTCGCCATCCGCGCCTGGCTGCAACTCGCGAACATTAAAGCCGGCCCCGTGTTCCGCTCGGTGGACCGCCATGGCAACATCGGCCCCGAACGCCTCGGCGATCGGGCCGTCGCCGAGGTCGTGAAGCGAGCGGCCCACGCCGTTGGTCTGGATGAAAAGGCGCTCGGCGGACACTCGCTCCGATCGGGGCTGGTCACCGAAGCCGTCCGGGCGGGCGTGAGCGAGCGAGCCATCATGGCCCAGACCCGCCACAAGAGCTTGATCACGCTGCGCGGCTACATCCGGTTGGGGTCGCTGTTCCTGGACAACCCGGCGGCGGCGTTGCTGTAGGCGGCGCTCAATGATCACGGATTTCCGCGGCCCCCACCGCTGGCTCTCGAACTTCCACCTCGCGAACATCGTGTTCGAAGGGGAGATCTATCCGTCCAGCGAGCACGCCTACCAGGCCGCAAAGGCAGACTGCGTGGGGACATCTGCGCTCTTTCCCGAGCCCTCTACGGCTGGACTCGCAGCGTGCGACGAGGAGCGGGCCCGCTTCCGGGAGCCCGGGTTGACGTGCAGGGACGCCAAGCGCCTCGGGAGCGCAATTCGGCTCCGGTGGGATTGGGACGACGTACGGCTCGGCATCATGGAGACCATTCTGCGCGACAAGTTTTCGCGGCACGCGGACCTGCAGCGCCTGTTGCTGGAGACCGGCGACGAGGTCTTGGTCGAGGGAAATTCCTGGGGGGACCGGTATTGGGGCGTGTCTCCACCTCCGCCGGAGGGGACGGGGGACAATCACCTCGGTCGCCTGCTGATGCAGATCCGGCGCGAACTGCGGGAGACGGACACCGATCGGCCATGATCCCAGCAGGACAGACCGTTGAGCCGTCCGGGCTCGTGACCGAGAGAGAGCGCGCGATCATGGCGCAGACCCGCCACAAGAGCTTGATCACGCTCCGCGGCTACATCCGGCTCGGCTCGCTGTTTCTGGACAATCCGGCGGCGGCGTTGTTGTAGAGATCAGCTGTACCCGGCGTTTGCGGCTGGACTCAACGGGGGGAGCTACTTCTGCGCGCGCGCTCTTTTGTGATTTTCCACGGGGCCGGGCCAGCCTCCAGCGGGCCCGGCCCCGTAGAGTCGTACCGACTCGATCCGTGCAGCTGTACTCGACCTAAGTGGCTGAAACAACCGCATTCTGCCTCCGGGTCCGGTATCAACGATGGGGGGGTCCGGTATCAACGATAAAAACGTCCGTTGTAAGCCATTATTGTTGCGGCCCCTTGTCCTTCTTTCGGCGGGGCACGAAGGGAGCAGGGACCGCTCGCTTCTTCGCCGCCGCCGCCTGCCCACCTCGCCGGGCGGACGACTCGATTCGGAGGGCGTCTCGGAGCATCTCGACAGCAGCCTCGCTCTGGAACGTGATCCTCCCGCTGGAGGCCTTTCGCAGCCAGGGGTAGTCCCCCTTGACCCAGGCTGCGACGGCCTGTACGGCGACCGGCATCGGGATGCCGGTGGCGGTAGCGAGCTGCTGCAGCATCGCCTCGTCGAACACCACCCCGACGGTGGTGGCTTCCTCCGGTCTGGCCCGAAGTTCGCCGATGATTCGCCACTGGAAGTCGCACAGAGCCGGCCAGTAGCGGTTGTTGGCGAAGGAGAGGTCTGGGAGCAGGTGTTCCCGGGTGAAGGGCAACGGGTACAGCCATCGTGCCGGGCCGCGGATGGTCTCGGGGAGCTTGTGGACGTACCCGGGTGCGAGGGCGGCTCCGACGTCGATCCACAACTTGGCACGACGGCCGCGGGTTTCGCCCAAGCGGTAGGGGCGGCCGATGATCGCGGGGAAGAAAGGGTCGTTGGCTCGGTACTGGGCCAGCGCCTCAAGAACGCTCGGGAGGAGGTGCCGGTCCTTGGTATTGATGCCGTAGCGGTCGGCGACCTCGGCGTACCCGCCCTCGTACTCGATCCGGTTGAACGGGTTCTTGCCGTCGCGTGCCTGCTGGTCCACGTCGATGAGCCACCCGCGGATGAGGCGCTCGACCATGAGTCTCGGCATTTGGTCGATGCCGCTTCGGAGGAGATCCTGGACGGCGTCGGCATCGACCTTCACGACGTCGGACCGGTCGAGGTAGCGCCCGATCACGACGTTGGAGGAGTCGAGCACCTCGACACCTCCAAGTGCATCGCGAGTCGCACCCGGCGTGCGGAAGAGCGAGATCTGGGTCTGGGCGTAGGCGGTCACGGCCGGCGGGTGCCGCGGCATGCGCTCGGCCTTCGGCCTCACGATGGCGCGCCAGAGCTCCCGGCAGAGTCCGCGCGGCCAGCGAGCCGGGACCGGGCCCCGCTCCGGTCCGTCCGTCAGCGGTCCTCGCGTGATGTCGACCCACAGGGCCAGCAAGTCGGCGTCCCCGTAGAGCTTCATCTCGGGAAAGAGGAACCCTGTCGTCTGGCTGTAGGCTGCCCAGCGCGACCGCGATGCCTCGCGGACCTCCTCGGCGTAGTCGCGCCCGGGCTCTCGGAGGTAAATCTCTACCCATTCCGCGAATACGGCGTCGAAGGCGAACATGCCGTCCCGAACCGGCCAACGATTCGCCATCTCCCTCCGTTGCCGCTCCGTCCACGCCGCAAGGAGCCGGTTGCGCGCAGTCTCGTCGCTCGCCGCCCAGTCGTCGAAGTTCACGGTGGAGGAGGCGTCGTCCGCCGGGCCGGGCTCGCCAAGGATGTTCAGGGCGCGGAAGGCGGTCAGCAATGAGGCGGCAGCCTCCTGGAGAGCGCGTGCCAGAAGATCCACGACGGGAAGCTGGTTCAGTCGGTCTGGAGCCTCCTTCTCCAGCGCCGACCGCGCTACGGCGTGGTGGACCGGGTTGAGGACGTCGGCGGCGAGCAGGACCAGGATCCCAAGCGCGTGGAGGTAGAGGCTAGTCGGCGTGACCTCGGTGGCGAACGCGCGCTCCTCGGCACCGTGGTCGCGTGTTGACGCCCCCGGCACGAGGAGAGGGGCGCTTCGGACGAGCGCGAGCTCCCCGGAGAACCTCTGGAATACCTGCGCGAGGTTCGCGGGAGTGTTCGCTGTCGGAAGGTGCTCGCGCCAATTCGGTTCGGGCACCCCCTGGACGATCGGCACGAGATCCCATCCGTCGCCAAGATCGACGGTGGTGGTTGTGCCGGTGGTGGAGACGATCACGCATCTCCTGATCGGGCCCGAACATCGGGCCTCTTGGCGGGCGGTGCAGCCGACTCCCGGAACACGCCGCCATCAAACGCCAGTCGCACCCAGCCCGGCACGCCAGCCCGCACCTTCGCGACGGCAAGCCATGTCGCCGTCCCTTCCGGAGGCGCCTCCGCTCCGGTCCACGGCTCGCGACACAGCACGAGGACGGAATCGGCCGCGTACTCCACCTCCCCGCTTTCCTTGCCGAGCCCGACCAGCCGGGCTGGGCTCCCCTCCCCCAGGCCGGGGCCCTTCCCGTCCTTGTCCCCGTTCAGCGCCCCGTAGTTGTCCCGGGCCGTACTCGACACGAGCAACACCGCCGCGTCGAGATCCCGCGCAGCTGCGCGCCCGATGTAGGCCGCCCGCCCGATCCGCTCGCGCAGGTCCTCGTGCTGCTCGACCGGGCTGGAGACGAGCTGCAGGAAGTCGAGGACGACGAGGAACGGCGCGGTTCCGGGCCGCGGCTTTCCAGCCTCGTCCTTGGCTTCCGGGTAGTGCTCGCGCATCGCCCGCGCCTTCTCCCAGAGCACCGGGTAGCTCCAGCCGAACGGCGAAGCGACCTCCAGGTGAAACGGCAGGCGAGAGAGCTCGCCGAGTTCCTCCCCGAAGCGGGCGATGACGTCCTTCAGCTCGAGCGGGTCGGTGCCAAGGTAGAGCCGGCTCCAGCGCCGGTTGCTTATGAGGCCGACCAGGCGCGCCACCAGGTCAACCTTGCCGAGTTCCAGCCCGACGTACAGGACGGGCACGCCAGACTTCGCCGCATGGAGCGCAGCCTGCAGCGCGAGCTGGCTCTTCCCGGAGCCGGTGTTCCCGACGAGCACATGGAGCCCCGGCCAGAGTCCGCCTCCGAGCGCTGCCGAGACCGCGGGCCACGGCAGCGGGATCGGCTTCTCGTGTCCGCTGGCACGCGCGTCCATGCGAGCGAGGGCGTCGTTGAGGAAGTTGCCGACGCGTGCGGCCTCCAACGCCGCGCGTCGCTCATCCTCGGTCGGATCGCGCAGCGGCACGGTGTCCGCTTCCGGATCGTCGGGCAGCGTCCCGGCCTTCAGCCGGTCGTTCTCGTCGGGCGGCTTCTTAGCGGCTGTCTTGGCTTTGGGCGTCATCGGGGCTCGGGGGTTTGGAACGGTGAAGGCTACAACGGCCAAGGACGAAGGAGGCACGGATGATCTCGGCGTACTTCTCGCCGGGCTCGTCATGGTGGGTGCGGACGATCACTTTCGCAGCGTCGGGGATGCGGCGCGCGAGGTCCTCGGACCAGCTCCCCGACGCGATGCCGAATACGGCCCAGGTCTGGGCCGCTCCGAACCGTAGGGGGTGACAGGACCAGGTCCAGAAGTCGGGCTCGCCTTCGACGATGACCACCTGGCCGTTCCAGGCGATGTCCTCGTCCTTGCGTTCGCCGCGAAGGAGCGCGCGGCCCATAGGATCGGCCATGACGAGGCCGCCGTAGCCGTAGCCCTTAGGGTTGAGCGTCTTTTTGCTGGCCGACGTTGCTGCGACCGCGCGAAATCGCACTGAGCGCATCGCGCCTGTCGCGTCGAACATCGGGGTGACGAGGCGGTAGAGCCGGTGCCAGTCTGGACGCAGCATCCCTGCCCAGGGGATCCATGTCGGGGCGAACGAGTCAGGGATGATGCGGCTCAGGTCGAGCAGGCCGCAGCGCTCAGGGTCGATGTGACGCTCGGCTCGAAGGTACGAGCGCGCGGGCTCTGTGGCCGACGCTTCGTGAAGGGGTCGGCAGGCGGCCCAGAATTCGCGGAGCTCGACATCGGGGAGATAGCGATGGTCAGGCGCGACACCGGATGGTGCGGGCGAAGACCTTGGCGATGCTCCCCGCGGCTTGTGGACGGGCTCAGGCGCGGCGTCTAGCTCTCGTCGGAGTTCGCCCCAGCGGGTGTCGCCCTGCCCGGGGATCTCACCGTACCGGATCGCGGCGAGCAGGGCGATGGCACTGCCGCTTGCGTCGCATCCGCCGGCCATGCACTTCCAGTGATCTTCGCCGCCCTTCGCGTAGACGGAGATCGGGCCGCGTCGCTCGCCATGGCCGCGTGTCTCGGCGTGGCAGACCGGGCAGGGGCCGAGCGCTCGCCCCCGAAAGGTCAATCCGCCCTGACTTGCGATGTCGGCGAGGTTCGGATTCACGTGCGCGCCCTCCGCTGGCTTTCAAAAGGCGTCAAAAGGCTCAAAAGACCGTCAAACGGCACTCCAAAGGACGTCCAAAGGCAGTCAAACGGATTCCAAAAACTGGCGGGGTTGACGGAGACCGCCGCGGTTGGGGACACATAAACGAGAATTTCGAACGACATTTGAGCCTGTTTAGGCAGCGTTTGTCTATATCGGGACACTTGTTATATCAAGTGTCCCGCGCATCTGTCCCATCTGAACGGAGCCGCAGCCCGCGCCACCGCCGCACCCCTGCCGTGCGACCGGGGGCCTGTTGAAAGCCGTAGGCCTTGAGGTGAAGCGCGAGCCATCGCTGGCTGGGGACCTCGTTGGCGCCGTGCTGGCGACACCAAGCGGTGAAGGCATCGGACAGAACGGGGTTGTCGATGAGCGCGCCGTCGTCGAGGACCATGACGTCGTCGAGGAAGGCCTTCATCTCAGGCCCGTAGGACGTGATGACCGGGAGCGATCGAGGTGAAGACGGCGCTGGGGGCGCCCCGGTTGGCCGGCCCGCCGGTACCTCGGCCTTCGGGGTGACGGGCTTCGACACCGGCATTTTCGTTGGAGCCGGCCCGGATCGCGCCGGTGTTTGAGAGACGACAGGCTGCGCTGCTTTTGGGCGCTGCTGTGTTGTCGCCTTCGGCGGTTCGGTTCGAACAGGGCCTCGGCGCTTGAGCACGAGCTCTGTCCGCCCGCCGGCGCCGCTGGAGCTGCGGTGATCGAAGCCTGTGACCGCCCCATCCCACCCCAGCGCACCGTTCCGCCGCACGAGCTGAAGGAGCAGTTCATTGCGGACCCAGCCTCCCGGCGAAGTCTCCGGAAAGCGCACGCAGATCGACGCACCGACATCGACCTCCATCGGCTCGTCGCGGACGTCGGCTCGCCAGCTCCGCTGGACGACCGCGTACAGCAACATCTGCCGGAGGGTCGCGGAGTCCACCCGCGGGTCTTCGCCCTGGACGCGTTCGATGACCTCGTCGCAGAGCCGTCGGAGCGGGAGACCGCGGATCGGCCGGGTCGCTCTTCCTGTCGTCACCTCGAACGCGAGCCCTTTCAGGCCGGGTCGATCAGAGAACGCGACCTGGGCCGCGAGCGTGGGAGCCCGACATTTCCGGGTCCGGTCGTAGGTTGTGAGTCCGTAGCGGGCGAGCGTGTCCTCGGCGGAGAGAGCCTGCGGCGAGCCTGCGTAAATGAACCGGCGGACGTCTTCGTCGCTCACAAAGCGATCCGTTGATCCAGGCATGGGCTCAGCGTCGACGCGGTCGGGCGCCCGATGACCAGGGACGTGCCCGACGATCAGGGCAAGCGCAAGACCGTGCCGCTCGGTCTCGCTCAGGTGCGCGGCGAGACCGGCGTCATCCCCGAGGCGCCTGCGGAGGCGAGCCGATACGAGTCCGCACAGCTGCTTTCGGTCGACCACGGGTGAGGACGCGATCACGAGCAGTCCGCCGTGAGGGTGAGCGGCGCAACGGGAGAGCGCCGTGTCCAACTCCCAGCGCGACCTCGGGTAGAGCGCAAGGCTGGGCGTGAGCTGGAGCACGAAGAAGAGCCCCTCTCCGGGCCGCGTCTCGGGTCCCGCCGGTTGATCCTTAAGTCCGGTGAGGATCTTCTGTCCGAACGCCTGAATCGACTCGGGGATCTCCGGCTCGGCCTCCTCAGCCTCCTCCTCGGCTTGTGCCATGGAGAGGAGGAGCGCAACGTCCTCGAGCGTCTCCTCGGCGTCCTCGATCAGCTTCTTGAAGAACATGCTCTCCGCCAGGCCGACACGATGACGACTGTGATGGTGCTGTTGCGATCAAGACCACCCTGGTGCTGCGCCAGCTCGCCGAGCTTCGTGTCCACGTCGAGGTTGAGCCGCAGGGTGCGTGAGGAGCGTTTCGCGTCAGCTGATGGCGTAACGGTATCTGGTAGAGCCCGTGGAGAGGCAGAATCGGCGATGAGGCGCTGCACTTGGTCCACGACGTTCTCAGTGGATGGTTTGAAGACGCGGTCCCACTCCGCGCAGATCGCGTGGGAGACCGCGGCGGTGAGCGAGATGCCGCCGCATGCCAGCGCGAGCTGCCGGAGCTTGGCGTCGGTTGCGGCGGAGAGACGCAGGGGGCGGGCGACGGTTGTCGGGAGGGGAGGGGCGACGGGCGCAGGTTCCGAAGCGGGGGCGACGACCGGCGGCGCGGGCGACTCCGCGTGTCGCGGCCCCCAAGGCGTCGCGGACACGTTGAGCTTCCGGGCGGGCTTGCTCATGCGGCACCTCGCTTGGACGCGCGCGGCGCGGGAACGCCTACGCGCGTGAACATACCTTCAGCGAACCGCTCGACGATGCCGTTGACGTTCTTCGAGGCGAAAGGCGCATCCCAGACCGCGACTCCGTAGGAGGCGGCGCGGGTGAGCGCGGCGTTCTCTGGGATGGCATCCGGCCACACGTCGAGGCATCCGGCGGCGAGCGCTTCGGCGATCCCTTTCTGAACGCGGAGGCCGCCGGCGTCCGCGCGGTTCAGCACGAAGAGAAGGGGTACGCCCGACGGCGCGATGTCCGCGTGGACGTTGGCAGCACCGCGCACGGCGAAGGCGCTGTCTACGGGGACGATCCAGAGGTCCGGCTTGAGCCGGTCAGCGACGTCGAGCCCCGGCGGGCAGTCGACGACGACGACGTCAAAGGGCGGCAGGTTCAGCGCCGGTCCGTCCGGGGAGTAGAGCAGCGAGAGGTATGGCGAGCGCTCAAGCACCGCGCCCGGGCGGAGATCCTGCGCTTCGTCACCAGCGATCCACTGCAGCGCGTTTCCCTGGCGGTCCATGTCGACGAGCAGGCAGCGCCGTCGGGTCTTCTCGGCCCAGTAGGCGAGGTGCACGGCGAGTGTGGTCTTGCCACAGCCGCCCTTGTTGTTCCAGACGGAGAGGGTTTTCATGGAAGCGAGCTCCGATAGGACACCTATAATGCATCGTTAAGATACCGGACAGTAACCCGGATAGGATCAACGTCGCACAGACATTCTAACATGATTAACATTAAAGCATGTCTCCTCGTCCCTCCTTCTACGCCCTCGCCTCCGAGCAGGACGGCTACTTCGCCGCCTGGCAGGCGGTCGCCGCTGGCTACTCTCGTCCGGCGCTCACCCAGGCTGTGGATGCCGGTAGGCTCGTGCACGCCCGCCGCGGGGTCTACCGGCTGGTCGAGTACCCGGCGGGGGAGAACGAGGACATCGTTCAGGCCTGGCTGTGGAGCACCGGCCTCGACGAGGAGCACGAGGGCGGTGTCGTCAGCCACGAAACGGCGCTCGCCCTGCACGGCCTGTCCGACGCTCTGCCTGCGCTCATCCATCTGAGCGTGCCTGCGAGTTGGCGTTGTCGCCGCATGAAGGTGCCCGCCGGCGTTCGGCTCCACTTCCAGGACGTACCGCCCGAGGACCGCGCGTGGCACGGGGCCGTGCCGGTGACAAAGCCGCTGCGCGCGGTCATCGACAGCGCGGTCGATCATGTGCAGCCCGACCTCGTCGCGCAGGCGGTCCGAGACGGGGTTGCGCGGGGGTTGTTCGCGGCCGCCGATGTCGCACGGATCCTCCCGGTGACCGCATGACGCGCACCTATGCGAATCCGGCCGCGTTCAAGGCTGCCCTGGAGTCGCGGCTGATGACGCACGCGACCGAGGCGGGGAGACCGATCAACCGCGTTCGCCAACTCCTGGTCATGGAGCGGTTTCTGGCGCGAGTCATCGTGGACTTCGAGGCGGCGGTGCTCAAAGGCGGGCTTGCGATGGAGCTGCGTCAACCTGGGAAGGCGCGCACGACCAAGGACGTGGACCTGCGGCTGATGGGCCGCTCCGACGCGATCCTCGATCGGCTACAGGCTGCGGGTCGTCGCGAGCTCGGGGACTTCCTCTCCTATGAGGTCCGGATCGACAGCGCGCATCCTGTCATCGAGGCCGATGGTCTGCCTTACGAAGGCCAGCGCTTTCGAGCGGAAGCCGTCCTCGCCGGCAAGATCTACGGCTCCGCGTTCGGCGTGGACGTTGCCCTCGCGGAGCCGCTCGTCGGCACGCCTGACCGTCTGGTGGGGAGCGACGCGCTCGACTTCATCGGCATCATCCGCCCGGAGTTCCTCGCCTACCCAGTGGCGACGCACATCGCCGAGAAGCTGCACGCCTACACGCTGCCACGCCCTCGACCGAACTCCCGCGTGAAAGACCTGCCGGACATCGCGCTCCTCGCCCAGCAGGGGCCGCTCGATGCTGAGGAACTGCGCACGGCGATCGCGGCGACGTTCGCCAACCGGGCGACGCATCCGGTGCCGACCGTGGTGCCAGATCCGCCAGCGGTGTGGGCGAACGTGTACGCGCGCATGGCGAGGGATGAGGGGCTGGCGTGGGCGAACGTCGACGTGCTTCTGGCGGCGGTCCGTGGGTTTCTGGGACCCGTGCTTGTCGGAGGTGCGAGGATCTGGGACCCGGCCCTGTGGGGATGGGTGACGGGATTCGAACTCCGTAGCGAGCTTTAGGCCTTCCGCTTCTTCTTGCCCGTCGCTGCTGCTGCCGCCGCAGCGCCCGCCGCAGCTCCAGTCGCGCCGATAACCGCCGTCGTTCCGGCGATGGTGCCCGTGATGGCTGCACCAGATGCGCTGGCCAGAGCAGCGCCGCTCAATGTGCCGATCGCGGTGCCCGTGCCCGCGGCACCGAGGACACCTGCTGCGCCGAGCATGGGGAGGACAACTGGTGCTGCCACGACAGCGAGAGCACCGCCCGCGAGGGTTCCTGCGCCGATCAACAAGGCCTTGGTCCAGCTCATCGAAAACTCCTTGGTTCGGAGAGAGTACCACGCTCTGTGCCGTTCAAGGACCTGTGGTCGTCTCATTCGATTGGACTCGCTGTAGTGCCTCGAACGCGGCCTTCTCGAGGTCCGCCCGGCTCGTCGCTCCCCGGAGCAGTTTTTCCATAGAGGCTCCTGGCTCCGCGCTCAGGATCTTGCGAACGATGGCCTCGACCTCCGCCTTGACGTCGCCGACGAAGGCCGGGGAGCGGGAAAACCGCCGCGAAACCGCGGCGAGAAGCACGCTGCCACGAAGCTGGGCGACCGCGACATCCCGTTCTCGCCCCATCTGGACGAGGCTCCGAGCGTAGGGGTCATCATGGTCGTCGAGAATTGCCGTTGCAATCGCTACAGCGACCGCGGTGGACGCATTCCCGGTGCCACAGTCGGCCGTGGCGGACTGTCGTAGAAATCCTGGCACGCGCAAAGGGCCGCTGTCCGGAGGGCGCCAACGGGCCGCTTCACGCAGGGCTCGCTCTAGCTGTCGCACATTGCCGGGCCAGCTCTGGTCCTCCAGCCACCGGAGTGATTCTGGGTCGATCGTGGTCTGACAGGACCGTGAAACCCTGGTGGTGATCTCGCGGATGTCCACGATCCTTCCCTTCAGCGGGGGGAGCGCCACCACCTGGTCCAGGCGCGCGCTTAGGTCCGAGCGCAGCACGCGCTCGGGAAGGGCGAGAAACTCCGCCTTCGTGTGGGCACGGTTGCTGGCGAGAACGATGACGAGGTCTTTTGCGGTGATGTAGTCGGTTCCACCGACGCGCCTGAACCTCCCGGTCTGAAGGAGTCGCAAAAGTGGGGGCTGGAGTTCGGGCAGGTCGAGGAACTCGTCAATGAGGATCGTTCCTCCCTTGTCTGCGCACTTCTCAACCAGCCCAATCCGCCTGTCGACGGCGCCGGTGAACGCGCCCTTCTCGTGCCCGAAGAGCTCAGAGAGCAGGATGTCCCCGTGCAGACCCCCGACGTCGGCTTCGATGAATGGGCCTGTGCGGTTGCTCCATCCATGAAGTGCGGCAGCAAAGGTAGTCTTGCCGACGCCCGGCGCCCCTACGAGCACAAGATTGTTCGGCTTTGGCAGACGCGCCGGGTCGGGAGTGGCAGACACGAAGTGTTCGGCGAGAAGACGGAGCTCAAAAACGGCGTGCCAAACCGCTGGCGATGCTGTCGAGATCTCGCCGGACATCTCGGCAGCGGCCTTGAGGTGCCGGTAGCCGAGCCGAGCGCTTTTGAGCGTCTGGAGGATGCTCTCCGCGCGTCGCGGCTGGTCGTCCCACATCGCCTGGCGCCAGCCAGAAAACGCCCGCTCCTGCTCGTCACTCCAACCGTCGGGCCGCCAGCCAATCGGCGTTGGCTCGCTCGGGGGGCGCGGGAGCTCGGCTCGCCAGGCGCTCATCGTGTCCCCCGACGTCGCTTTCCAGCAGCAGCGGCTACGGGAACGGCCCCCCCAGTGGCCTCGGCGATCACGACGGCGCTCACCGTGCCAGCCGCAGCGATCGCGTCGGCGCTCAGCGTGCCGGCTGCGGCACCGGCTCTGGCCGCACCGAGCCCGGGAACACCCCCACGTAGGTGCGCGATCGCGTTTCTCGTGTTCACGAGGTCCGCGAGCCACGCTTCGGATACCTTTGGTCGGCCGGATCGCTGCAGTTGCACGCGAAGCGACTCAACGGCGGTCCTCCAGTTGCGCTCGGCCTCTGCAACAACGGCATCGCCCGCGTCCTCCAGCCGCGGGCGGAGCTCGCTGTTGATGAAGGAGGCGACCGACGAATCGACGGCCCGATACCGGCTCGCCGCCCAGAGCCCCGCTCCGAGAGCCCCAGCGAGAAGGGTCAAAGGCCCGCCAAGGATAGACGCCAGGGAGCCCGTGAACAATTCTCCCAGGGCGAGACCGAGGCCTGAGGTAAGCGCGATGCCCGCGCCGCTACCCATCGCACCTCCGAGGATCGCTGCCTCCGCGAGTCCGCCCGCTGCCAACGAACTGCGGATCTCGGCGGTAATGAGTGCAAGCCCGTCTTTGGTTATCGGGCTCGCGAGCCGAATTCCAGCAGACAGCCGCTCCATCAAAGCCTCGTGCTGGCGTTGCAAGGCATTTCGGGTTTTCCGGCGAAAGAACCGAACCTGTTCCTTTGTTGCCTCCTCCGCTGCATCTTGAAGCGCAGATGCCGAAAGCTTCGGCCAGTTCTTCGCATCGGCATGGAGTCGCCCAGCGGTCTCTCTAACGATGGCGTGGACGTCCTCTCGCAGCCCTCGAACCGCTTCCCAGACCTCCTCCTCCGCCCCTTCAAGCGGGCGCACACAGATCGCTGTCGCCGAGTGTACAGTGTCCATTGGACGAAATGACTCGTCGGCTCGTTGCTCCAGCAGTTCTGCGATGCGGCCAGCGGCAGGTAGAATCGAGTGTCGTGTCGCTACGGATTGCAGGGTGGTGCGCAAAGCATCGATCCGGCCGGTCCACGCATCGGAGCCCAGACCGCCGATGGTCAGTACGGGTGTTGGAGCGTCCGGCGAGAACATTCGGCGAGCGTGTTCCTGTAGGGCCGGAAGTTCAGACTGGGGTACGGCATCACATCTGGTCAACAGGATGATGTGCGCAGCCTGTGGGGAGAGCTCTGCGGGGAACCGGGCGACGTCGTGGCGAGACGGGGGCTGCGATGCCGGCCAGCAGAACACAACGATGTCCGCCCGCTGCAGTACATCCAGCCCTTCGCCCCCCTCCCCGACGCTGGAACTCCCCAGCCCGGGGGCGTCCACGAAGGCGAGCGCTGGGAACCCTGCCGTCGGGACGTAGCCGATCTCCGCTCGGGAGAATCGGGTCGGTGCATTCTCGTCGTTCGCGCGTCGCAACACCTGGCTGATGTCCGTGCTTTCGAACTGGCCGCGATGCTCGTGGTCCACGAGCCTTGCGCGTCGTGCGTCGGCGGGAATCAGGACCGTGGGGACCTTCGTTGTCGGGAGCGCACCGGTCGGCAGTTCGGTGACCCCGGTGAGCGCGGCAACCAGCGTCGTCTTCCCGGCGCTGATGGGCCCCACCACCACCACAAGCGCTTCCTTCAGCGCCGGCAGATCCGCGAGGCGGCCGAGCACTTCCCGGCGGTCGGGGTCGGCCTCCCCCTTCGCCATCTCCGTGGCCAGCTCGCCGAGGTGCCCGACCAACTGCTCGACATCCGGGGACTGGCGCGATGTGGGGTTCATACGAACATCGTATCAATGTCCTACGACATTTGTCGAATCGAGCGAACAAGATGGCGCAACATACTGAAAGTACAGGAACACGACGCGGCTCGGCACTTGCACTCTGGGATGGCACACCGGACGACAACGCGAATCCCCGCGCAGTCCACCCGGCTCACCCCGTCCCTCGGAGCCCCTCATGGACCCCTTCCTCCTCGCCAAGATCACCATCGCCGTCCTCGAAGCCGTCGTCAAACACGGCAGCAAGCGCTGAACAACCCTCACCTCCTCAAGGATCATCCCATGCTTCTCTACCCGCTTCCGCCCTTCTTCCCCTCCCCGTTCCCGACGCTTCCGCCCTGGTTCCCCCGCATCCCGGGCCTCCCGATCGACCACACCGGCCCATTCAACCTCTGAGGCTCGCCATGTTCTTGCTCCCCGTTCTCATCGCCATCTTCACGGCTCTCGCCGATCCGCCCCCGCCCACGTTCAACAACCGCTGATCCACAGCACTTCAGGAGTTTCATCATGCCCATCTTCATCTTCGCCGGCATCGCCATCGCCGGGTTCATCACCGCCGCCGTCTTTTGGGACCAGATCCGTGAGTGGGCCCAGACCACCCTCGCCGACTCCATCGGGCGCATCCTCGGTGCCGAAGCCCGCGAGGTGTTCCTCGACGTGCTCGTCGAGGCTGACAAGTTCATGAGCGCCGTCCGGCGCGTCGCCAAGAAGGCCTGGCAGGTGGTCCGTGAGGCCATCAAGAGCGCCGTCGTCACCATCGCGAAGGTCGCTTCGAACGTCTACCTCAAGCGCCTGTGCGCCTACATCGTCAAGGTGGTGGACGGGGTCGAGAAGGTCTACCGCGCCGTCGTTGAGGAGGAGGTGCCCTTCGAGGACCTGCCCGACGACGCCCGCGCCAACTTCATCCGCGGCTCCAAGCAGGAGGTCATGCACCTCCAGTTCGGCTCCGGCAACGACAACAACTAGTCCATCCACCCAAAGGAAACACCATGTTCAAAGACTTCTTCTCGTCCGCCAAGGACGTCCTCCAGTCCGCCTCCACGCTCGTTGACCGCGCGAGGGTGGCCTTCCCCGACCTCTCCGACGACGACGAGAGCTTCTTCACCACCCAGATCGCGCCCCATCTCGCGCGCTGGGCTGTCGAGATGGATCGGGACCGCAACCTCGACCAGGTCCTCGCCGATGGGTTCGCGCATGTAGCGAACGGGGAGGGCATCTCCGGGCCGTGTGGGCCGATCCTCGCCGCGCGCCTTGAGTGGTGTCTGGTGCCCGGGACCCGTGCGTGGGGGATGGCCCTGCACGCGGACCTCATGAGTGCGGCCGGGCCCATCCACCGCGTTGCCCGTTGGGAGTTGTCGTGGGAGGACCTGCCGGACCCGATCCGCGCGGCGAGCATCCGGCAGGGTCTGAAGCAGGGCCGGGTGGACTTCATCACGCTCGCGATGCCCGCCAGCCCGAAGGAGGCGTAGATGTTCCTCATCCCCATCTTCGGCTTCCTCGTGGACGTGTTCCTGGTGACGGCGCCGGTCCTCGTGCCGTTGGCCCTCGTCACCATGACGGTCGCGGCATTCTGGGAGGACATCAGGGAGTGGGCGGTGGACCTCGCTCACGGCTGGGTCCGTCGCACGCTCGGCAAGGGCGCAGAGCGCCTGTTGACGGACGCGATCGTCGTACTTGACCGCGTCATGGTGGCGGGGCGCAAGACGGTCCGCCGCGCGGTGTACGGCAAGGTGAGCGGGACGAAGGGGCGACAGCACATCGTCACCGAAGAGGTGCCCTTCGAGGACCTGCCCGAGTCCGTCCAGGCCGAGCTCCGCAACGGCAGCATTGAACACACCTACGGCGTTTGAGCCGACAACCCACCCCTCCGAGAAAACATCATGGCAAATGACTCTTTCAACTCCTCCGTCTGCCGCGTCCACGGCATGCCCTTCCAGCCTTGGACGGGCCTCGTCCGGCCCTCTGACGTCGGCTATCCGAGCCCGGCCCTCGCGAACGTCACCCTCACGGGCCTCTCTCCTCGGTACTGTCCGTCCTGCGCGGACACGGGCCGCCAGCGGCTTCGGATCGGCGACGTCAAGCGCGAGCAGCTTGGGGCGATCATCTACCGGCTGGCCGGGAGCGCCCAGGGGCGGGAGATGACGGTGGACCTGGGCGCGTCTGCTCCGGACTCCCGGGCCGGTCGCTCTGAGGCCGTGCCCGTCGGCCTTCCGGTCAGCCGGATGGTCCAACCGGCGACGGCTTCGCTCGTCGCGAAGCCGATCCAGGCGGCGCGCCCTCCGACCCCGGCCCTGCCGACGGTTCCGGCGGAGGACGACCATCGCCTCGACGACATCGTGCTCTCCCCAAGCGTGCGGAAGCAGCTGGCCCGTGCGGTGACCATCACGCGGAAGGCCGCCATCCTTGCTCGCTGGGGGTTGCGTCACCCGCCGAAGCCGATCCTGCTCTTCATCGGCCCGTCGGGTACGGGCAAGACGTTGACGGGGACCGCCTACGCCCGGGAGATCGGACGGACGCTCCATGTTGTCTGCAGCACCGGGATCGAGGGTTCGCACGTGGGGGAGAGCCAGCAGAACCTCAAGAAGCTGTTCATCAAGGCCGAAGAGACGGGCGATGTGCTGTTCTTCGACGAGGCAGAATGGCTGCTTGGCAAGCGGTGCTCAAACCCGTCGAGTGCCGCGGACAGCGCGCTGAACGCCCTGCGGGATGAGCTGCTGAAGCTGCTGGAGACAGCGACGATGCCCGTGATCTTCGCCACGAACCTACCGGAGTCCGTCGATCCGGCATTCCGTCGTCGCATCGGGACGACGGTGAAATTCGAAATGCCGGATGAGGACGCGCGTCGTCGCATCGTCGCGCGGGAGCTGCCCGTCGCAGCACCGCTTGAAGAGGGGACCACACACCGGGACGTCTGTGCACGCATCGCGGCAGGCTCGGAGAGCCTGTCCGGTGGCGACCTGCGCGAGGTCGTGAAGCTCGCGCTCGTCAGCGCCGTGCACGAGCGGGACGAAGCCGGACCGGTCCACATGGCAGACTTCGAGGCTGCGCTGGCGGAGGTGCTCGCCGCCCGTCAGGCGGTGTCGCGGAAGGAGCCGGTGGTGACGGTGGATGAGGTAGCGCCGGGTGATCTCCGACAAGCTTGATTCGGCTTGTCGGCATCCAATGGATGCCAAGTTGCGACCATCAGCTCATCTGAGTCCGAACGTCCGAACGAGCACTGGCTCGGCGTCATCTAAACAATCCACCTGCTCACCGCGGAGACCCGTCATGCGCTCACTTCACACTGTACCCATCAGGAAAATTGGCCGCAAGGCCTGCGCCGGTTGCTCGGACTGGACGACCTTCGGGTTCACGCGCCGAGGTGGTCGGTGGATCTCGATTCCGTCTTCGCAGAGCGCGTTGTGCCGACGGTGCCACCGGAACATGGCTCGGTGGGCCCTGGTCGATTGCGATCACGCGACGGTGGCAACTCCGCTCGAGGCTGCGTAAAGCCTGTCTTCGGTCGATGGCCGTCGGCGTTGAGGGACGATCGGAAGCTGAGCCAGCGATCGAAGTAGGGTCCGGACCGGGTGGACGTCCATCCCGCCTGATTGTGGCCTGTCGGCATCGTTAGGATGCCATCTGGATATCGCAGGCATCTACCGCGGACGCGTCCGAACGCGGACTGGCTCGGCGTCTACATCGCATACCGCTCCTACAGAGTGGTTCCGGAGCCAATCATCATGTCCACGTTCACACCTGTCACTGAGCCCCAACACCCCGCCACTACTGACATCGAGTCCGATGAGGGAGCGACCATGGTTGTGGACGCCGGCCCATGGCGGGGCGTTGTTCGCTGGGCCTCGGCGGTGGGCATGGCCGCGCTGACAGGGGTGGCGCTCGGCTTCACCTGCAATGCCGCTGGGATGGGCATGATCGGGCCGCAATCGACCCTGATGAGGATGGCCCCGTTCGCGATCGGGACGCTCTATGGCGTCGCCGGTGGCCTGAGCTTGGTCGACTGGGCCAGCGAGCAGACACGTCGCGCGTACGTCTTTGCTGGCGGGCTGGCCTTCGCTGCACCCATGATCGGGCTCGGGGTCCTTCGTATGCTCGAGCTGTCCTACAGCCCAGAAGCCGTATTCCGTGGTGGCGTCTCGACCCTCCTTGAAGTCGGGGGGGCCGTGGCTCTCACCCAGGTCGGTGATGTGATGCGGAGCGCTCGGCTGCGCCGGGATGAGCAGTTCCGAAAGGCGGAGCTCGCGACCGTGAACAAGCCAATCAGCATCCCATAGATGCCATTTAGATATCGTATGTCTTCCTACCGCTGACACGTCCGAACGCGCCCCACCTCGGGGTCTTCTTCACACGCCGCCCATTCAGGGTGGCACTCCCTGGAGCCCACCATGTCGATGTTTACCCGTGCCCGTGATTCCGTCCGCAAGATGACCCGTTCTGACTCCTCCTCGTCGACCGAGGAGCGAGGTGCCCTGATCTTCCTCTCTCCTTTCCCCGGCCAGAGTACGGGGCAGGATGTGGACCGCTCGAAGGCCGCGCGGGAGATCGGCGTCGAAGCGGCCGGCGCGGACTGCCAGGCAGACGAAGGGGAGATCGAGCGGGTGAAGGAACTCGCCGCGGCGCTCGCGGACCGCGTGATCGCGGATGAATTCAACCGCGAGGCGGAGCACGACCGGATGTTGCTGGAGCGGGTCGGCCGCGCCGAGGAGGATGTTCACGCCCGTCGAGCGGAGAAGGACGAGGCCGAGCGCAAGCTCGACGGCGCGAGCGAGGAAGAGGCGCAGCTCGTGGCGGTGGACTCTGGCCGATGGCACAGCGTCGTTCGGTGGGGTTCCGCTATCGGCATGGCCGCGCTGACGGGCCTGGCGCTCGGCTTTACCTGCGACGCCGCCGAGATGACCTTGACCGGCCCGAGGACCGTGCTGACTGGCATTGCGCCGTTCGCAGTCGGGATCCTGTACGGCGTGGCCGGTGGGCTCTCGCTCGTAGACTGGGCCCGGGATCAGGCCAAGCGTGCACACGTGTTCCTGGGTGGGCTGGCGTTCGGAGCGCCGATGGTCGGGCTCGCGATTTTTCGCGCGACCGAGATGGTACTGAGCCCAGACGTGGCGTTCCGGAACGGCATCCTGACCATCCTGGAAATCGCGGGTGCCTTCGCCTTGACCATGGCCGGCGACGCCATGCGGGCCGCTCGAATCCGGCGGGAGGAGCAACTGGAGAAGCAATCAGCGATCAAGCAGACGAAGTTGCTTCGCAAGGCCGAACTCGCGACCGCCGTTGAACGGCTGGCCGAGGCCGACGCGATCCTGCTCGACCTTCAGAAGCAGGTCGGGCAGCGTGAGCGAGCGCACTTCGCCGGCGAGTCGTTGACGCGTGCGCTCGTGGCGGAGGCGGTGTTCGCGTACCACAACCAGATTCGTGCGAACGTGGCGGCTTCGGCGGGGGGGGCGGAGTTTGAAGAGCCGGTGGGTGAAGCGGCGGACGGGGCGGGGATGGAGAACTGATCGGGCGAGACGGATGGGCCCGCATTGGCATCTCCAAGATACTCATGGAGTACCTATTGCGGGCTGCGACTGTGGCGCGGTACAGCTGGTCACGGTGAGCGTCGGCCGGTCCGGCGTTGGAGCCACCTCACAGCGCCATCGCGCCTCGGGGTCGTAGCCCTCGCACCCGTAGAACTCCATGACCCCGGGCTCGGCGGCCGGCCGGTTCTTGTGAGAGCAGATCTGCCAGGGCTTGGTCTCCAAAACTCCTGACCCTGACGAGGTCCCTGCTACGAGGATGTCGGGTGACACCGGAGGCGATGCGACCGTGAGTTCGGCTGCGGGGGCCGATCCAGAGCCTGTACGTGGCGCGAGAGTAATCGGCGCGCCGGGCGCTGCCGAGGCCCGCTCTACGACAAGTTCCACCGCGGGTTCGGAGCGGGGCTCGGCGATCGGTGCGACACTCCCAGCCGGCGGCGCGCTTGTCGACAGGGAGTCGACCCCTGCTTTCGTCTCGGTGTACGTGTGCTCGAAGAACGCAAAGACGCCCCCACCGAACACGAATCCAAAAACGGCGCCCCAAAACACAAGTGTCCAGACGACGATGACCACCCACGCGACGCGGGGGCCGACTATCGAGACTAGTGTAGCGTAGCTTCGGTCGTAGCTCTCCTTGAAGGCCGCGAGTGCAGGCGAGCCCCTGGTCGTCGAGTCGTAGCCCTCCTTAAAGGCCGCGTAGCCCTCCTTAAAGGCCGCCGCGAACCCACTGCCCGAATCAGGCGAGCCCTCGGCAGTCGAGAGGCTCTGGCTCTGATCTCCGGACACCGGCGCCGCTACGGGGCCAGGCGGAGTGAACCAAGGGGCTTCGTCCGGCGAGATGTCCGCGACAGGCGACAGACCGAACGTCAAGGGCACCTCCGCGGGAGATGAGGGTGGCCGCTGGGGGCTGGGGACTACCTGAGATGGGATCGGTGAACTTGGCCGTCGACTCGGGCCCGACGGCGCGGGAGGTCTGGTCGGCGCAGGCGCGAACAGCATCGGCTGGCGGGCCTGGCCGTCTGCCGGTTCCTCGGGAAGGAGCGGTACCTCGTCACTAAACCGGCATTCCTTCTCGGGCGGCGCCTCGCAGATCCTCTGAATGGCATCGAGCAGCCCAGGTCGAAGCGTGCGCAGGGCGCGCATCTTCTCTGAGGCAAAGCACGTAAAATCCGCCTCCCGAAACAACAGCAGCGTGTCATCGCCGTATGCCTCCCAAAGATCGGAGTCATCGGCCAGCAGGAGCAACGAAGCGTAGATCACCAACGCGGGAAGCACATCCGCGTGCAGCACCTTTCTCCCAAGCTCGCGTCGGCGAGGATGCGAAAATCCGGCCACCCCGAAAATGCTCTCAACATTCCCCGACATCTCCGGCACTACGACAGAATCGTAGTCGACGAGTCGAACTAACGGCCCATCCGCGGCGTAGGCTACGAAGATGTTGTCCGGCTGCAGATCACCATGAGCTATCTTTCTGGACTCCAGATCATGGATGACGGCAGCCCAACTCGCAGCAAGTGCGCAAAGTGCCCCCCTATCTTTGCGGTGATCCTCGATGAACATGCCCAATGGGACATCCGCAACCCACTCCATGACGACCACGGGAAGCACGTCGCGTCGCATACGCAGGCCCGCATCATGGTATCTCGCTGTCACAAAGGAACTCGGCATTCTTACTTGACGGATGTGCTCTTCGATCAGCCGGTACTCGGTCGCTCGCGAAGTAGCGGACCTGAATACACGAACTGCGACATGGCCAAGCCCGGCGCAGCATGCGCATCTGTGCCCCGTAGTGTCGCGGCTCGGCAACGCATACTGCACGACGACCGCCGACTTCCCGGACCCGTCCAGACTGACTTGGCCGGTCGCCGGAGTCGCCCCCTGCAGGCACGCGGGAAGGAGTCCCCCCGCCGCCAACGCTTCCAGGATGGCAGCGTCTGTGAATACATCAGCGTCGTCGAGCATCTGGGCTCCGCTCAGAACTCCCGATGACAGCACGCTCGAAGCGCTCCTGGCGTTCGCGCAACTCCGCTACCTGCTGCTCCAGTTCCATCAGACGACGCTGGATGACGAGAACCCGATCTTCACGGTGCCATGACCACCCTGAGACAAGGCTGCTAAGCAGCCGAGCGACACAATGTCCATACCTACGAACAAGCGTCACGGGGGTCACGAGCGCACCACGGACGCGGGCGGCTGCGACTGCCCAGTGAATCGCCTCCGGGCCGCTCTCCACATGCTGCTCGGTTGGCGCACCGGGGTACGAGGGCGTCTCGCTGCTCGCAGTGCCCGCGAGAATGCTGCCCGTGGTCAGGCTCGGTAGGTTCACGCCCCGCCGCTCCCCTTCGCGGGCCACGTCCTCATCACCCGAACCTACTGCTTCCCCGACATCCACCATCAGCACGCCGACGTCATCGTCGTGCAGGCGAATGGGGCGCGACTCCCGCCATGCCGCGATCAGTCCAGCCGGGTCCGCACTCTGCGTGAGGTCATCTATGATGGATGCGGCGCTTCCAGCCGCCGCGTGCTCCAGGAGGAACTTCGCCATTGCGTCCGTGGCTAGCAGCAATCGATCACCCGCCCGCACCTCGAGAATGATCGAGCGCGGGATGGTTCGTGCCCGCTCGTCAGCCGAACGTTCCAGAAGCGGAAGCGTCGAAAAGCAATCCGGAGCGTCATCGAACTGGTCGGGCCATTCCATGGGAAACGACACGACAACCGTGGAGTCCCGAATCAGGAAGAAGCAGGTGTCCCCCACCCCAATCACGGTGCATGTGAGCCCACCAGTTGACGGAGTCAGCGCCATCGTCAGCAGCGTGCTCCACGCTGGCGTGCTTCGACCGGACCCCAATGCGCGATTGGCCTGCCACAATTCGAGTGGTCGACCGAGCCATTCATCGCGCTCGGCTTCTAAGGTCGGAAGCGCGACCGCGACGGCCTCGTGCACCAACAAGCCTGCCCAGACGCCAGAATCGACGCCGGCGGTCACTCCATCGGCGGCGGCGTACCGCATTGACGCGTCGTCCCCTAAGACCCGGTCTTCGTTTCCCTCGGCTGACTTGTCGCTTGCAGGGCATGTAAATGCCCAATGGCGGGCGACTCGCGGGACGGGTGCCTGCACTGTCCCATCCGCCGCGCGAGGCCCCCCGAACGCCGTCCCGCGCACGAACTGCGCCGGTGGACGCCCCCGAAGCGCCGGCTTGACGGCCCTGGATCGGCGGATCATAACTGTAGAGGTCCCCGGCTCGCGAACCGCAGGACCGCAGTCAGATGCGTCACTGCCGCGCCGAATACGAGTCCCCGGCACCCGTTTTGGACCACCACCGACCCTTTCAGCGAGTCTTTTGCGTGGTTCGCCATCCAGTCAGGTAGGTCGGAGCTGATGTCGAACATCAGCCTACATTCTGGAGTCATTCGCTCAACGTCGGTCGCATTTGGAAATTGAATCGCAGAATCCTGCGATTGCTTACTCACATGGTAGGTCAGAACGATGCCGTTCCCGAACTCCGTTTGAATCGCCTTGAACGCGTTGGCAGCGGCGCGTGTCCTGTCCTCAGTCCCCGCATCGGGAACTCCATCGGTGATGTTGATGAGAATCGGTGGAAGCGACTCCTTATGTTCCGCAGCCCATGGGTCACACCATTTCCAGGCTAGTTCTATTGCCGCGCCCATCGGGGTCCCCGGAAATCCGCCCGACTCGTCGGAGGGAGATGGCGCGATCCACTGCCCGTTTTCCTCCTTGTTGGCGGCCATGACGCTCAGAGGAACCAGTGTGGCGCCAGTCGTAGCCCACGACTGTAGCTTTGGCCCCCACGCAGACGCGGGCGTGGCCCCATATCCGATCACTCCCACCACCAGGCGCGGCTGCACGACTTTTTGCCTGGTACACATGTCCGCGATGTCTTGAAGTGCAGCGTTCACCGCGCCCGTACAGATGTCTCGCAGGGTTTCACCTCCCACCGCGACATGGTCTTTCATGGAGCCAGACTGGTCGATCAAGATGACCACACAGCCAGGATGACGAACGCTGAAGGGGTTGATGTCCGTGCGTATTTGGCGCCCGGCAGCGACTGTCCGGCCGGGCGGTGGCGGCGCGCTCGCAATGGTCGCCCGGAGCGCGGCCAGCATTAGCGGGTCCCGCTGCAGCGCGTGAGCATCCCACTGCAGCGGTGCTCCTTCTGCGTCAGGACCAACCATCCGCATCCACGCACCTCTTTGCGCTTCTGGGAGGCGGTGCGCATCACTCCCGAGCTCCTCACGCAGGGCGGCGGCACAACCGCCGTCGAGAATGAGTCGCACCATGTCCACATGGTCACTCGTTGCCGCGAGGTAGAGCCGAATGGCTCGAAACAACGATTCCATCGTAGTAATGGGAATCCGTCTCCCGTCGTTGGTCGGAACGGAAAGGTGCGGCCACGCATCATTCGGCGCAATCAGCCAGTGGTTGCCCAAAGTGCTCAGATGCTTTGCCTTAGCACCAAGCGGATCGTCCAGCTTTCCGGTGAGCTTACCCTCGGACGTCATGGCGGCTACGATCACGAGCGGAAAACGAGCCTCCAGTGGTACATCATGCAGTATCGCGGCCCCCAGGACTGCTCCATGCCAGCTCCGGCCTTCAAATGTCCCGTTGCTCGGAATCTCGACTTCGACCGTGAATCCGTGTCCAGGTTGCGCCTGGAGTGGAAGGAAGTGGAGGACATCGTCGAAGCCCTTGATGTCCTGTCCCCCAAAGCCACCTGGAACCGAGTAGTGTCCGTTATAGTAGGCTCTATTATCGCCCCTCCGGACCTGCAGCTGACCATTTTTCCCAACAGTGTTCATTCTACGTGTCGTCAGCGAAAACACGCCTGCGGTAGTCACAAGGTGTACAGCGCTCACGTCGCGCTCCAGCGGGTCTGAGTCTCAAGCTGGATGCCCTCCGCGTATGATGCTGCTCTCATGACTCGCGGTTCACTACCAGCCCCCACGCGGACCCATGGACTCCATTCGTTTTCATCGCTCCGGCGCCAACGAATGTCGATGGCGCGATCCCAGGCGTCTTCAGGTGATTCGTCCCAATGTGGCTGAATGTCCCATTTATCGCCAGGTTGAGGCACGAAGATGATCGTCCACCCGTTCGGAAGCGTTTTTTTGAATGTTGGCTCGGTCTCCTCGTCTTTCGCCGCTGCGGCCCATTCGCCGTAGCCCGCGTCGATGAGTCCGTCTCCGGGACCGAGGTTCCCCACCTCCGCCCACAGGAGACGCGCCTCAACGCCCTCCTGCACTTTCTCCCAAAATGGTCGCTCTCCGCGCCTTCGAGAGGGCACTGCTGCCCCCTTCGCCTCCCGCTCCGCTACCGCCCACTCGCTCAACCGCAGCACCGCCACCTCCGAGAGCATCTCAAGTGTGCGCCGCAACGGCTCCGGCAGCCCGCCCCCCTCAAGCGCGAAGCGCCGCTCGGCCACTGACGGCGCCGAAGGGAAAGCATCTGGCCCCATCTCCATGAGCGTCCAACAGGTGTCCAGCACCGACTCCGCTGACTTCCGATGCTCGGGGCCAAGGTCCTCGACCACCGCCGCCAGGGTCAGGACGTCGTGCAGCCAGGCGAACCCCTCCATGTCAGGATCCTCGTCCGGGCTGGTACTCGCGGTCGCCGCGATGACGAGGTCGCTACCCCGTGACGCCAAACCCTCGAAGGACCGCCCCGCAAGCCCGGCGTTCACCTGGGCGGCGAGTTGGGCGTGGAGCTTCTGCAGCTTCTCTGCCGCGTGCGCGTCCATCGGCAGCGGTCCCGGCGGCTCCGGACCATCCGGATCTGGTTCATCGACGTCAAGTGCGCACGGGATGCGGATGCAGAGATCCAGCTGGGCCAGAGCCTCATCAAGCGCGGGCGTCGGGCCGACAGCATTCCTGCGGATCTGAAGGGCCTCGATGAGGTACTGGCGATGGGTCATGGCGGGTCTCATAGAAGGTGCTGACGCACGAGCGGGCGTCGTTCGGACGACCTCGGCGTTTTTGGTTTACTTCTTCTTCTTGTACAGGTCGTAGGCGTTCTTCACCGGAGCGGTGACCGCTGGTGCCAACGTGGTGGTGAGCTCATGCGGGCTCCAGTGCGCCGTCCGAATCGCAAGCCGCCCGGTGCCAGATTTCAACGGATCTGCGACCTCGAGCATGTCAACGGCAAGAAGGACATTGGCCCATTCCAGCCTGGCCTCAAAACGCTGGTATTCCCGGAATTTGTCGAGGGCTCGACCACTCCAGGGGGAACCCAGGCCCGGCTCCCGACAGGAGCGAACCGCGGCCTCGTACCTCGGTGCATAACCGTCGTCGTGAATCCCCTGGATGGTTGACCAGAGGGCCCGGTTTTCCCACAGACGCTCAAGCGGGCGAAGGGCCCGCAATGCACGAACGGCGGCTCCTACGTCCGCTCCTACGTCCCGTCCCCGTTCCCCGAGTTCCCACCGCGCCACGCCGGACGTCTTCTTCCCCATAATTTCGATCGCCCGATCGAATGCCCCCGCGTCCTCCGCGACAAAGTGGCGCAACGTGTGATCGACCATCTCGTAGCCGCCGGCCTCAAACGGGACGACTTCCCCAAGGTACAGCGGTGCTGGTGGCTTCGCCATCAGTCCACCTCTTCATCGCTGGCCATCACAAGCAGCGCGTGAGCTCGGCCGAGGTTCTGGTCGAGCCAGGTCACCGCCTTACGCAGTTCGTCATCGGTCGCCTCCTCCCGAGGAGGCCGAACCCGGAAGGTCACACGCAGAAACCGCTTCCACTCCACCTGATCTTCGAAGTCCGTGCTTCCCACATACGTCTTTCTGGATTCGCTATGAACGGTTTGCGCGATCTCGCTCCAGGGCTGCCCTCGAAACGGGTCGGACTTTGCTGCAGCGGCACTCTCAAAAAGCTCATCTCGAAGCCAGCGTGGCACCGAGACCGAAATCACGAGCAACCTGTGAACAGGCCCGAGCAAGGCGATCCGTTCCTGCAGCGCCCGCAAGCGCCAATCTTCCTCAGTACCAGCAAGCTCCACCTTCGGGAGTCCCGGTGCCCGGCCTCCAACCGGGGGGCGGAGCAAATCGGCTTCCAGACCGATTCTATTCGCTTCGCGTTCATGCTTCGTGACCACATTCCGAACGCAGAAGGCCAGAAGCGTCCACGCCTGCGCCTGGACGTTCTGCGCGGGCATGGCAAACCACGCCGGGGCACGCTTGATGAACAAAATCACCGCGTCAGCGGCAATGTCTTCCGGATCCAGACGCGGGCGACTGCACGCCCTGCACAACACCTCCAGCCGAGGTGCGAACGCCTCCAGAAGGAGCCAGCCATGTTCGGTGGTGTAGGGCATCGACGGCCACGCTCTATCCGGAGCCTGCTGGGACGGCCAGACGCCCCGACCCTCAACTTTTCGAGGGACAAGCCGGATCGAACACGAACGCCGTCGCCCCCTCCAACACCGGCGTCCACGCCGCCATGGTGCGGTCGCGGTCTTCCCGGCTGATCACGCCATTCGAAGTCCTCCCGTAGCCGCAGGCATGGATCGTGAGCCCGGAGGCATCGATCACCGGCGTCGGCGCGGGCTGCATCGGAACCGTGCGGGACCTGCTCCGCGGATGAGCCCCATCCTTTGCGCCCACCTCCCCGGCGATGGCCACGGTGAGACCCGGCTCCACGTTCTCCTGCAGGTCGGAGACCACCCACAAGGTCGAGTCATCGCCAGGACCGCGGGAGACCGAACGCGCCGCGTTGTCCACGGCATCGTAGATCGGCGAGGTGCTCGCCGGCACGACATCATGCAGGCACGCATCGATGACGGTCTGGAGCAGCGCCGCCTTCTTGCCCTGCACGCTCGCGGACCCGGCGAGCGCGCTCCTCGCCACCGGAATCGCGGTCGGCGGCACGATCTGTCGAGCTCCTCCGTTACGCCCGTCTCCCGTGATCCAGACCTGGATGGTCGAGCGACTGTCCAGGTTCGGCGACGCCAGCTCGCTCTCTGTGATGCCGGCCACGGCATCGCAGAGGTCCTCCAGAGAGAGGCTATCACTGCGGTCGATCACGATCGCGGCGGAGTGCGCCGGGAGAGGGGCGCAGGCGGAGAGGAGGGAGAGGGTGATGACGATGGCGTTCATGGGATGCTCCGAAGGATGACGTGTTGACCAGGATTGGTGCGAAAGTGACCCGGAGCCAGACGAGGATCGGACGGGCGACATGAGGATCGGAAAATCATTTTCCTGCCGCAGATGGGCGTCCGAAGCAGGGCATCCCATGGGTCAACGCTCCGAGGCTACCCACCATGACCCGATTCACCGACTCCGATTCCGATGGACCCGACCAGGTTCCGACCGCAGGGCGGCCGTCCGCAACCCTGGCTGATCCGCGCGATGCAGCGCTGCGCGTGTCGATCGCAGGCACCCAGGTTCGCGCCGCCAAGGAACGAGCGCGTAAGACCTTTGGCGCCTTGAAGAACCCCGGCGAGGCCCCGCCCTACGAGCGCGCGATCCTCCTCGCCCTCGGCGTCACTTCCTTGGTCGCCGCAGGTGCCCTGGGAGTGCTGCTGGCGGGCCCTCTCCCGCCAGCTTTGGCCTGGACCGTGGCTGTCGGTTTCGGTGCCGCGAGCGGGGTCATCGGGGCCCGCGCGTCCGCGAAGGCGTGGGCCGTGAGCGCCGCGCTCGGGGCCGTAGGCGTCGGCGCCGTGGTGGCTGGAGCCCTTACCCTCGGTGCTCTGGCACCCGCACTCCTGCTGCTCGCGACGGCGTTCGTCGGCGGCTTGGGCTCGCTCGGCCTTCTGCACCATGTCACCGCCTGGGAGAAGGCCTCCGTCGCCTACAAGGCTGCCGAGCGAGCTGACGCACGGCTGAATGGCCGCCGCGAGCCAACTCCGGTGGTCGCAACGTCGCAGAAATCTGGAGCGGCCTCGTCCGATCCAGCAGGGTCTGTGGGTCTTGATGAGTGAAGGTCTGGAAACATCAGCCGCTTCGGCGGCGAGGAGGTCGTGACGAGTAGCCTGTAATTCTGTTGGTTTGTTTCTTCTCTTTGCGTGTCTGTATCTGTCAGTGGGCGTCCCGCGTTCGGCGATGATGCCAAGTCCGTTGGTTGAAAGTTCATGTCTGCTTCTGTTGGCGTCCATGAAGACGCCGAATCTCGGTTGAGAGTGAGTGGTGAGTGAGCGTCTGTAGTTGCGTAAGTCCCGTGACGACGGGCAGCCGGTAGCGGGTGGCGCGGTGGGCGAAAGCCCGCCGCGCCCTTTGCTTTTTGTGAGCCCGTGATCTCCACGGCCCAGAGGATCTCGATGTCTTACGCCAACAATTACTCCGACTACTACGAGCGCAAGGCCTTCAAGGAGGGCTACGACGATGGGCGCTCCGGCCGCTACCACAACCCCTACAAGTCCAATTTCGGTACAAACTACCTCGACCTCATCCGAGTCTACAACGAGGGGTATGCCGATGGGACGCGGGACCGATGGACCCGGTAGCGCAACAAGCGCGCACCGTGCGGCGGATCGCTGTCCGATCCGCGCGCTTCTGCGCGTCAAACCAACAACAAAGGAGTGCGCCATGGGCTTCGGAAACTTGTAAACGCGTCCATCCCCGGTCAAAGCCAGAACCGGTGGGTGGGTCAAGCGTGTCGGTCTGGCTACGGGAGCAACGCGCCTGGTCCGGTCTGGGGACCAGGCGCACCTTGTGGCGGCGAGAGATCGTCGTCCAATTCGTGCGTTTCGGCGCGTACAACCATCAACCGAGGAGTGAACCATGGGCAGCGTTTAGTAGACGTGTCCATCCCGGGCGGCGAGCGATCGCCATCCAATCCGCGTGTTTCGGCACGCACAACCACCAACCAAGGAGGGCATCATGGGCAGCTGCTGAGAGCGTCCGTCCCC
>CAIMSU010000164.1 GCA_903844155.1 uncultured Pseudomonadota bacterium
GTGACGACGACCTGATGGCGTGGCTCAAGCGGTTGTAGTCCCGCCGCAAGAAGAAATGTGGCGCGGGGAGCGAGAGAACCTTGGTACAAGGACAACATATTGCTGTCACAGCACAGTTCCCAGATCAGCACATACAAGGCAAGGAACGCGGCTCGAAATCCACGACGTCGACCCCGACCTCGTCCGCTACTGGGACCGCGCCCGCGGCGTCTACGTCGGCATCGAGGACCGGCTGCGCGAGCTGCTCGCCGCCAACGACATCCCCGGCTTCACCTTCCGCTTCAACGGGACCGAGGTGAAGCCGATGTTCAGCCGACGCGGTGGGTCGCGCGTCACGACCGAGGGGTCCTGGGGAGAAGGGACGACGGCGGTGGTCAAGGCGTATCGACGAGCACCCGGCGACCGCGGAGGCGCCTACTACCTGCGTCTGAACGGACTTCTCCAGGTCGTCCTGCCAGCGCAGCGCGGTGGTCTCAAAGCCGATGTCGTTATCGACCTCAGCACCAAGGTCCGCCCAGGACAGCGCGGCTACCCCTTCAACGCCGCCCGCGATGCGCTCCAGGACACCGCGGCGTGGACGTTTTCCGACCTCGTCGATGAGGTCGAGCGCGAGAATGAGTCGCTCGGGGCCAACGAATCCGACGAGTGGATCGACCCCGAGGGCGACGACGACACCGGCGGGGCCGAGATCGCCGACCAGATGGCCGAGGCGTTCGCCGACGCCGACGTGCAGCGCGCCATCGCCGAGGCAGCGGGAGGGATCCGCGACTTCTACGGGGAGCAGGCCAAGTACGGCGGGATCGAGGAGGCCGTCGCGTCAGCCGCACCTCGCGGGACGAGAGCCATCGCCGACGGGGACGCGCCCGAGCGGGGCTGGGTGCTGCCCGCCGGGATGGAGGTCGCGGCGTCGGGCAGCGCCGAGCCGGACATCGCCGCGCCGTCGGATGTGCAGTCCGTGCGCGTGATCCGGGCCTTGCTCGCCGATGCGGACGAGCAGGGCAAGGCGGCGGGCGGGGTGCGCGTCGTCATCGTCACCGATCAGGTGGACCAGGCGCTGCGTCGCGCCGAGGCCGGGCAGACGCTCGACGGCTGGCAGACGCAAGCAGTGGAGGCCGCGATCGACCGGGCGGCCGAGGCTGCGCTGGCTCCGGGCGGGGGCGGGCTCATCCAGGCCGTCGCGGTGTCGAAGGCGACGAGCGCCCTCGACGCGATCACGCCGTCCTGGGCGAAGCAGCTCGACAAGGTGGAGCGCCGGATCAAGAACCCGTTCGGCCGGTTCGCCGGGATGCGGATCTCGAAGAAGACCTACGACCGTGACCGCGCGCGGCGTTTCCGAAAGAACTACGCGAAGTGGGTGCCGTACCTGCTCGCCTGGGACGGCACGCTCCGAATGGTGGCGACCGAGGCGCGTATCCGACGCTCGTTCCGGCCGGGGTTCGTGCTCGACGACAACGTCGTCGCCGAGGCCGTCGAACGGCCGGGCGGTCGCCGGTTCGTGTTCATCCACCCGGATCGGATGGCGCAGGTCGTGAAGGCGCATCGAGAGAGGCCGCTGGCCCTCGCGGCGTTCCTGCACGGGGTCGCGGTCCACGAGCTCACGCACCTCGATGGCAAGATGGGCGACGGGCATGACGAGGAATTCGTGTCCCGGCGCGAGGACCTCGGGGCCGCGACCGCGCACCTGTTGCCCGCAATCGCCGTGTTGGCGACGAAGCTGTTGAGGTTGCCGGAGAGGGAGAGCGAGGACGGGAAGCGCGCGGCGAAGTTGAGCAAGGAGCTGGAGAAGGCGCGGGGGACGATCGCGGAGCAGCGGGTGAAGATCGCGGAGATGGGGCGGGCGGCGGAGCTGCAGCGGGGGTGGGCGGCTCGGGCTCGCGTCGGGGCGCGCGCGCCAGGGTCCGTGAACGCGACGCCGGGGACGCGGATCACCTGGTCGGATCTGCGGGGCTGGCTCGATGGGTGGCGGGAGATCTACGGGCGGGCGAGCAGCTCGCGGCGGTACGAGACGTTGAGCGCGCACCTCGGGCTGTTGTCGGAGCCGGTGGTCGAGGCGTCCGATGTGCCGGAGCTCGACGAGCTGGAGCGGGTGCTCGTCGAGGGGCACAACGTGCTGCCGCCGAAGGGGAAGCGGGACGGGCATCCGACGACGGCGCTGCGGGATGCGATCGATAGGACGCGGACTCGGCGGGCGCGAGAGGCGGCGGGAGCGGGGGCGAGGAGGGGCGTCGATGCGGAGCGGCTGCTCGAGGTGGCGGTCGGGGTGCTGAGGGCGAGGCCCCCGGCGGGGGTCGAGGGCGCGTACATCGACGGGTTTCTGGCGCGGAACCGAGGGACGTTGCTCGGGATCGTGCGGGGGGCGTTTGGCGGGTGATTCATGGTCAGCCGGCCGCAGTTGCCGCTGTCCCGGGGGCGGCGCGTTAGTCGCCGAGGCTGGAGGTGTGCTTGATCACATCCGTCACGGTAGAGAACTGGCGCGGCTTCACGCGTGCCTCGTTGAGCGAATTCACTGCCCTGACCGTGCTGGCCGGCTCCAACGGTTGCGGGAAGAGTTCGGTTCTTGAGGCGATCTTGATCGCCGGGGGTCGCTCACCAGGTGACGCCATAGGTCGGGCGGTGCTTCGCCGCGCCGACGCGTGGAACGCCTCCCGCTGGCTTTTTCATGACCACGACGACGCTGACGTCACGGCGGCGCTTTCCGTGGAGCGGACCAGAGGCACGCGCGCCGTTAAGCTCACATGGAACGAAGGCGCGCACGCACTACACATGCCATGGACCTATGCCGAACCAGCGAGCTGGATTCGGGCTGAGGGCCTCGGCCCCGACGAGTTCGTCTCAGAAACTGCGTTTTCAGCCGACAATCAGTACCGGTTCCAAAATAGAGGCGGCCCGAGCGCCGGCGAGATGATTCGACTCGTAGATCCTGTGAATCGCACACGCGACGCGCTGCACCGGGTGGTCTCGCGGGCCATCGACGGAAACCGGATTGAGCGGGTCGAGACCATGCTGGAGCGTCTCACACATGGGGAGCTGTCAGGCGTGCGAATTGCGACCGAGGACCCCGCGGTCCCAGTCGTCAGAGTTCGTCAGGGGAATCGGAACGTGCCGGTTGCCGTGGCAGGCGACGGAGTCGCATCGCTGATCCGGGTGGCCTGCGAACTCGCTGCCCCGGCTGGCTCCGTGGTCCTGCTCGAAGAGCCAGAGGTTCATCTGCACGCGAAGGCCCTTTGGGAGCTCTCCGAGGCCATTAGCGAGACCGTGGGGACCGGTGTTCAAGTGATCATGACCACCCACAGCGACCAATTGCTGGAGTTTCTGGATCAGCACACGGAAACGCGTCCCCAAATGACCTTGGTCGGGATGTCGCGACTGGCCGATGGCACCTTGAACTCGTTCCAGGGCCGGGGTGAGGATGTGGCCGATGTCCGCGAGCGAGCGTTTCGGGTCATGCACACGGAGTAGCGGCCCCGACTCCTCAGGGCGGCGGCTCGGGCTCTGGCGGCGGCGGGTGGGATGTGAAAAATGCGGAATTTTGATGTCCTACGGCCCTCCAAAAGGGTGTTCGCGTGTGCGGGAGGGCACGCGGAGGGTCTGGAGCCGCACATAGCGTTAGTCGACGTTTTACCTTGGTATCCAGCGGACGCCGGGATTCGGGGAGGGCGGCGCAAACGGCAGGCCCACGGGACCTGGTCGTCAGCAATCACCGCGCGCGCTCTCACCCTCGCTTCCCCGACATCGGGTCCGGTTACGGCAGCACGATGAAAGCCGATCAGCGCGTGATCACCCGCCTCCGCGAACTGATCGAGGAAGGGCACGGCGTCGCCGCCAGCCCCATCAAGGTCACGGGCGTGATCCGGGCCACCTGGGTGGACAGCGGGCGAACCAGCGAGTGGAGGACCAAGGCGTCGAGCCTGCTGGGCCGGTCGTTCGGGGAGGACAGTGAGTACCATCTCGGTTTTGCTCGCGCGATGACGTCGCTCCCGAACCTGGACGCCGTCGTGCAGGGCCTCGGCGTGCTGCGCGCTGCCCTGTCCGACTGCGAGGGCGGACACCTGTTCCGAGTTCAGGATTTGGTCCATGCCGATGTCCTCGACGACTTCGGCACACCGGCCCGCGCACTGTTCAAGTCCGGATACCCAGCTCCGGCTGCGGTGGTCGCCGGCTGCATCCTGGAAGACGCCCTCCGGACCCTGTGCGGCAAGGCCGGGATCGCGCTCGACGACCGACCGAAGCTCGACTTCATGAACAGCCAGCTCGCCGCGAGGGCGGTCTACACCAAGCTGGTGCAGAAGAGAATCACCGCACTCGCCGACGTCAGAAATCTGGCCGCGCACGGCAAGTGGGATCAAGTGAAGGAAGCGGACGTCGAAGACATGCTCTCCTATGTGGAGCGTTTCGTGGCTGAGCACCTGACATAGTGCTTGCGGGGCGGGCATTCGAGGGAGCGCGACCCGTAGCCGCTCCCGCGATACCCTCCACCCCCGCTGATCCCCGGCGTTCCCCGCGCCGTCGCCGCAATTCCAGACCTCGCCATCTCGCTCGGAGCCCCCTGAATGCCGTTGACCCTCTCCCAGCTCGAACGCCATCTCTTCGGGGCCGCCGACATCCTCCGTGGCAAGATGGACGCCTCCGACTTCAAGGAGTACATCTTCGGCCTGCTCTTCCTCAAGCGGTGCTCGGACGAGTTCGAATCGCAGCGCGAGAAGATCGTCGCAGCGCAGCTCGCGAAGGGCCGCTCAAAGGCCGATGCCGAGGAGCGCGCCGAGTCGGCGACCTCTTACCTCGACAGCTTCTTCGTCCCTGAGCGTGCCCGCTGGCCCCAGATCCGCGACCACCTCCACCAGAACATCGGCGACGGGCTGAACAAGGCGCTGGCCGCGCTCGAAGAGAACAACACCTCGCTCGACGGCGTCCTGCACCACATCGACTTCAACCGCACGATCGGCAAGTCGAAGATCCCCGACAAGCGCCTCCGGCAGCTCCTCGACCACTTCAACGAGTACCGGCTGCGCAACGAGGACTTCGAGTTCCCCGATCTGCTCGGCGCAGCCTACGAGTACCTGATCGGCGAATTCGCCGACTCCGCCGGCAAGAAGGGCGGCGAGTTCTACACGCCGCGTACGGTCGTCAGGATGATCGTGCGCATCGCCAGGCCCGAGCAGGGGATGAAGGTCTACGACCCCTGCTGCGGGTCGGGTGGCATGCTCATCCACGCTCAGGAGTACGTTCAGGAGCACGGCGGCAACCCTCGCGATCTGGCGCTCTACGGGCAGGAGGACAACGGCGGCGTCTGGTCGATCTCGAAAATGAACATGATCCTCCACGGCATCCCCGACGCGCGCATGGAGAACGGCGACACACTGGCGAACCCCCTACACAAGGAGGGCGGCGAGCTGATCCGCTACCATCGTGTGTTGACCAATCCGCCGTTCAGCCAGAACTACACGCGGGACGGGATCCCCCACGCCGAGCGATTCCAGTACGGCTGGTGCCCCGAGAAGGGCAAGAAGGCCGACCTGATGTTCGTGCAGCACATGGTCGCAGTCCTGCGCGCCGACGGCATCGCTTTGACAGTCATGCCCCACGGCGTGCTCTTCCGTGGGGGCGACGAGCGAAAGATCCGCACTGGCTTCCTCGATGATGACGTGCTGGACGCCGTCATCGGCCTCCCCCAGAACCTGTTCTACGGGACGGGCATCCCGGCTTGCATCCTCGTCCTGCGCGCCAAGGGGAGCAAGCCGCCCGAACGACAGGGCAAGGTGCTGTTCATCAACGCCGACGCCGAATTCCGCGCCGGGCGAGCGCAGAACTACCTCGACCCCGAGCACGTTGAGCGCACTGTGCGGGCCTACGAAGACTTCCGGGAGATGCCCGGGTTCGCTGCCGTGGTCGATCGCAAGACGCTCGCCGACAACGACGACAACCTCAACATCCGTCGCTACGCGGACAATGCGCCGCCGCCCGAACCCCACGACGTCCGCGCCCACCTGCTCGGGGGCGTGCCGCGCGCGGAGGTGACCGCGAAGGCGGCGTTGTTCGCGGCGCACGGCTTCGACCCGGCCGTGATGTTCGTCGATCGGGACGCCCGCTATCTGGATTTCGCGCCGAGCGTGAACGACCGCGCCGAGATCCGCAGGCTGATCGAGACAGACTCCGGCGTGCTCGCGCGCGAGCAGGACGCACGGGATGCCTTCGCGAAGTGGTGGGCGACGAACCGTGGTCGCATCGTCGAATTGCCGAAGACGCGCAACCTGATGGCGCTGCGTGGGGAGGTGCTGGCGTCGTTCGTTCGCGCGCTTGGGCCGGTCGCCCTGTTGGACGAATTCCGCGTGGTGGGTGCTGTCGCGGCGGGCTGGGCCGACTCGGTCTACGACCTGAAGGCCCTGATGGTGCGCGACTTCGCGGGGGTGGTGGACGGCTGGATCGCGTCGATCCTCGCCGCACTGAAGGACGACGAGGAGCGGGCGGAGAAGAAGCTCCCGAAGATGCGCGGGAACCCGCTCGACCACAAGCTGGTCAAGAAGTTGCTCGGGAAGTACCTCGACGAGATCAACCTCGTCGAGGCGCAAGTCGCCGATTTGGACGCTCAGATCAAGGCCGCCGAGGCCGAGCCGGAGGAGGACGGCGAGGAGGAAGCGAACGGCGACGAGGGGATGTCACCGGACGAGTTGAAGCAAGCGAAGGTGAAGCGGGCGGACGCGCGGAAGCGGCTCAAGAAGCTCCAGGCGGCGTTCGCGCAGCGGTTGGAGCACGCGAGGGTGGAGTTGACCGCAGATCTGGCGCGGGACCTTGTGTTGGATCTGCTTCGGGCGGATCTTTCGTACCAGTTGGAGCTTCGCGTCGCGTCGCACCGGGACGGGGTAGTCGAGGCGGTCGAGAATTGGTGGGACAAGTATCGGGTGACGTTGCGGACGATCGAAAGGGAGAGGGGCCGGGCGAAAACGAGGTTGGACGGGTTCCTTGGGGAGCTTGGGTATGGGGCCTGACATCACTGGAGCGTGGACCCCATCGACGCTGGGGCAAGTCGCCACCTGGCTCTCTGGCGGCACGCCGTCGAAGGCCAACCCCGCGTTTTGGGCTGGGGCGCTTCCGTGGGTGAGCCCAAAGGACATGAAGGTGTTTCGGCTGGGTGACACCGAGGACCACATCTCGGATCGTGGTGCGGAGTCAGGGTCGCGGACCGTGCCCGGCGGCGCCGTATTCGTCGTCGTTCGCGGCATGATTCTGGCGCACACCTTCCCGGTCTGTCTCGCGGGACGAGAGATGGCCTTCAACCAGGACGTGAAGGCCGGAATCCCCGGGCCCGGACTGTCGGGCGGGTTCCTCGGTCACTGGCTGGTCGGCAACTCCCACGGGCTTCTCGGGATCGTCACCGAGGCGACCCACGGCACGAAGCGGATCGAATTGCGCGACTTTACCTCGTTCAAGATCCGAGTGCCAACGCCCCCGGAGCAAGCCCGGATCGCCGAGGTCCTCGACACTCTCGACGACGCCATCCGCACGACCGAGCAGGTCATCGCCAAGCTGGAGATGGTCAAGCGCGGTCTGATGCACGACCTGCTCACCAACGGGATCGATGAGAATGGGGAGCTCCGGGATCCGGTGCGGCACCCGGAGCGGTTCAAGGACTCGCCTCTCGGCCGAGTCCCGAGTGAATGGGAGCCAGCACCTCTCCGCGACCTGTGTGAGCGCATTACTGACGGAACCCATCAGACCGTCCACACGACCGAACGCATGGCGGGCACGGTTCCCTTTCTCTACGTGTCCTCCGTGCGGGACGGGCGAGTCCGATGGGACGACGCGGGGCGAATCGATGCCAGCGTATTTCGGCAAATCAGTCTCGGTCGCGAGCCGCGAGCTGGTATGGTGTTGTACACGGCGGTGGGGTCATATGGGCACGCCGCCGTTGTTGAGGCCTTCCGAGAATTTAGTTTCCAGCGCCACTTGGCTTGTTTGTACCCGCGGCCAGCCCTGAACGGTCGATTTCTCGCTGAGTGGCTGAACAGTGCCGCAGGCAGGTCGTTTGCCAACAAAGCGGCGATCGGGAACGCACAGAAGACTGTCACGCTAACCGCGCTGAAGTCGTGTGTCGTGCCTCTACCCCCGCTCGCAGAGCAACTGCTCATCGGGGCGCGCGCGGCCGGCCTCAGCCGCCTTCTGGACGCCCAGGCCAGCACGTTGGCCAAACTCCGCCTCCTAAAAAAAGGCCTCGCCGACGACCTCCTCACCGGCCGCGTCCGTGTCGCGGTAGCCTCGCCCTGATGCCTGCCGCTTTCGCCCCACCCACAACCCTCGCCGAGCTCGAAGCCCTGCGCGAAAGCTGGGACTTCGAGGCGAAGCTCGCACGCGGCAGGGACCAGCAAGGCGAGGTCCCACGAACGTTCTGGGAGACGTACAGCGCCTTCGCGAACACCGAGGGCGGCTGGGTGATCCTGGGCGCGAAGGAGCGGGCGGACCACACGCTGACGCTCGCCGGCGTCGGCGATGCGGTCAAGGTAGAGAAGGAGCTGTGGGACAACCTGAGCAACCGCCAGAAGGTGAGCGCCAACCTGCTCGGCCAGGGCGACGTGACCGCCGTCACCATCGACGGCCACACGATCCTCGTCGTTCGCGTCCCGAAGGCGGGACGGTCCGAACGCCCGGTGTTCATCAACGGGAGCTGGGAGACGGGCACCTTCGTCCGGGTGCACGAGGGCGACCACCGCGTCGAACGCGACGTCGCTCGCCGGATGCTCGCGGACGCACAGCCCAACCGGGACTCAGAGGTTCTCGCTCACACGTCGATGGACGACCTCGATTTGAACGGCGTGCGCGTCTACCGGGAGATGTTCGCCACGCTTCGCCGTGAACACCCCTTTGTCGCGAAGTCAGACGCGGGCTTCCTGGAAGCCGTCGGGGCGTTGCGGTCCACGCCCGCGCGGTCCGGCCTGACTGTCGCTGGGCTGGTGATGTTCGGGCTCGAACAGGCGATCCGGGATCGCTACCCGCACTGGCACCTGTCCTACCGTGAGGAGCCGGCCGACCGTTCCCTCGGGGTTCGCTGGCTCGACAGGGTCGTGGAAGATGGAACATGGGAAGCCAACATCTTCAACTTCTACCTTCGGGTCATGCCGAAGCTCCTCGCCCACGTGAAGACGCGCTTTGCGCTGGACCGCGACATGTTCCGCGTCGATGAGGGCCCCGTGCACGAGGCGGTCCGCGAGGCGTTCGTGAACACCCTCGTCCATGCCGACTACGAAGGGACGATGGGCGTGCGGGCGATCCGTCACCCGAACAGCTTCGAGTTCGTGAATCCGGGGCTCCCGTTGGTGTCCGTCGAACAGCTCTGGCGCGGTGGAACGAGCGATCCTCGCAACCCGGCCCTCCAGCAGCTCTTTCGACACGTCCTGCTCGGCGAACGAGAGGGATCGGGCGGGCCTGCGATCCTCCAGGCCTGGGCGCGAGAGCAATGGCAGAGGCCGGTGTTCCGCTTGGACCCCGACATCGGGCAGACGACCCTGGAGCTGAGCCAGGAGAGCCTCCTTCCTGCGTCGGTGGTCGAGGCGCTGGAGGCGCGCTGGGGGCGAGCCTTTCGGGAGTTGGACAGTCTCGGGAGGTCCATCCTTGTCTTCTCCTCCGTCGAGGGGGAGCTCAGTCACGCCCGCATCATGGAGGTCACCAGCGCGCATTCCCGCGACGTCACGCTCAAGCTTCAGGAGCTTGTCCGCCGCAAGTGGATGGTCGCCCTTGGCGATGCCAAGACGAAGCGGTACGCGCTGGCGGGGGTGGAACGCCCCGCGCGGACGTCGCTCCTTGATCCACCGTCCGCGATAGGTGCTACAAGCTCGCTGATTGCTACAAGCTCGGCCTCAACTGCTACAAGCTCGCCGACTGCTACAAGCTCGGCCTCGACTGCTACAAGCTCGGCTGCCGCCGGCCCCGAGCTGGCGGGGAGGGTCGTGTCCGCGATCTTACTCGGCTGCAACGAGGACTTCTTGACCGCCGCCGAAATCGCGACGCGCGTCGGTCGGTCCGTTGAGACGGTTCGACAGAACTACCTACCGGGACTGACAGCCAGCGGGCAACTCGAGCTTCGGTACCCAGACACCCCACGCCACCCCCAGCAGGCGTACCGCACCCGAGGTGACCCCTGAGCGGTCCTGAGAAGGCGAAGGTCGAAGACCCGTTCATCGACCAGCTCGTACGGATGGGTTGGGAGCATGTCACGGGCAACATCGACTACCCGTCGGCCACTGGGCGAGCGTCGTTCCGCGAGGTGCTGCTCCTCGACGACCTCCGTCGGGCGCTGCGGACCATCAACAGGACCGCCGACGGCAAAGAATGGCTCGACGCCGCGCGAATCTCGACCGCCGTCTCCGCTTTGGAGCGCCTCGACGCCTCCAAGCTGATGGAGGCCAACGAGGCTGTCCACAACCTGCTCCTGACCGGCGTCTCCGTGGAAGGTGTCGCGGATCGGGAGGGTGGACGGATGCCGACCGTCCACTTCATCGACTGGCAGAACCCCGGCCGCAACCGGTTCACGGTCGTCAGCCAGTTCCGCGTCGACGAGCCCTCGGGCCAGACCCACGGCTTCATCACGCCGGACCTCGTGTTGTTCGTCAACGGCATCCCGCTCGTCGTCGTGGAGTGCAAGGCACCCGGGATCTGCGAGCCGATGGCCTCGGCTGTGGATCAGCTCCAGCGGTACGCGAACCAACGCGACATCGACAACCCCAGCCGCAAGAACGAAGGCAACGAGCGGCTGTTCCACTACAACGCCTTCACCGTCGCCACCTGCTTCGACTGGGCTCGGGTCGGGACTGTCGGCGCACAGTCGGTCCACTTCCTGCAATGGAAGGACGTAGCGCCCATTCCGGCCGAGGCCTTCTCCAAGGAATCCGTCGCCGCGCAGCTCGGCAAGGGGAAGCTCTCCAACCAGGAGCTGCTCGTGGCCGGGATGCTCCGCAAAGAGCACCTGATCGACCTGTTGCGACACTTCATCGTCTTCGAGGTCGACCAGGGCCGGACGATCAAGAAAGTCGCCCGCTACCAGCAATTCCGGGCCGTTCTCGCCGCCGCCGCGCGCCTGGAGACAGGGAAGACCCTCGCCCAGGACGGCGAGTTTGACCGACGTGGCGGCATCATCTGGCACACCCAGGGGAGCGGGAAGAGCCTGTCGATGGTGTTCCTCGCCCGGAAGATGCGGTCCCATCCGACGTTGCGCCGGTTCAAGATCGTCATCGTCACTGATCGGCGGGACCTCCAGAAGCAGCTCTCCCAGACCGCCGAGCTGACGGGCGACGTGATCACGACGCCGAACAGCACGGCATCCCTCCAGCGGGCGCTCAAGAAGCCCGGCCCTGGGCTCGTGTTCGCGATGATCCAGAAGTACCAAGGGGACATCGTGACGGGCCCGCAGAAAATCGCGCCGTTCCCGGTCCTGAATGAATCGGAAGCGATCGTCGTCATTGTGGACGAGGCGCACCGCTCCCACGCAAAGGGGCTCCACGCGAACCTGACCAAAGCCCTGCCGCGGTGCGCACAGATCGGGTTCACGGGCACCCCGATCATCATGGGAGCGAAGAAGAAGACCCACGAGATTTTCGGCGACTGGATCGATCGGTACACGATCGCGCAGTCCGAGGCCGACGGCAGCACGTTGCCCATCCTCTACGAGGGGCGGACCACGCAGGCGAAAGTGGCCGACGGGCGGGACCTCGACGAGGTCTTCGAGGACATGTTCCAGGACCGCTCCAAGGAGGAGCTGGAGGCGATCAAGGCCAAGTACGCCACGGCCGGGGATGTGCTCGAAGCGGAGAAGCTCATCGCCGCCAAGGCGAAGAACATGCTCCGCCACTACGTCGACAACATCCTGCCGAACGGATTCAAGGCCCAGGTCGTGGCCGTCAGCCGGCTGGCTGCGATGCGGTATCAGAAGGCGCTGGTCGCGGCGCGCGACGAGCTGTTGAAGGACATCGCCGGCCTCTCGTCGAAAGCAATCAACGCCACGCCGGAGGAGGCGTCGCACCTACCGGAGAGGACGCAATTCTTGCTGCGCGCGCGCGGGCAGCTTGGCCGCCTCCAGCAGATCGAGTTTGCGGCCGTCTACTCGCGCGCCCACAACGACCCCGCCATGCTGGACGAGTGGAGCGAACCGGAGAAGGTCCCGAAGCGGATTGAGGACTTCAAGAAGCCGTTTGAGCACAAGGACCCAGAGAAGCGGTCAAATCTGGCCTTCCTCATCGTCAAGTCGATGCTGATCACGGGCTTCGACGCCCCGATCGCTCAGGTGCAGTATCTGGACCGCAGCATCCAGGAGGCGGAACTCCTCCAGGCGATCGCCCGGGTGAACCGGACCTACACCAAGAAGCATGCCGGAATCGTCGTCGACTACTGCGGGGTCGGGAACCACCTGAAGAAGGCGCTCAAGGAGTATTCCAAGGAGGACATCGCCGATATCGAAGGCGGGTTTCGGTCCATCGCCGACGAGCTGCCCAACCTGCGCGACCGTCACCTTCGTGTAGTGGCGGTGTTCACGGACCGCGACGTCTCCCTGATCGACGAGCAGGGCTGTGTCGACCTGCTCCGCGATGAGCAGCTCCGGGCCGAGTTCACGGTCAAGCTTCAGGACTTCCTCAAGTCGCTCGACACCGTGCTGCCGCGACCCGAGGGGCTGGAATTCGTCGCTGACGCTCGTGCGCTCGGCATCATCGCCTACCGAGCGCGCCAGCTCTATCGGGACCATACCTTCGTCCTCGGGAAGGACGTCGGCGAGAAGGTGCGGGCACTGATCGACCAGCACATCATCTCGCTCGGCATCGACCCCCGCATCCCCCCGGTCTCCATCCTCGACGCGACGTTCGAGGACAAGGTCAAGGCGCTCCCCACGCCGAAGGCCCGGGCGTCCGAGATGGAACACGCCCTGCGCTACCACATCGGCGAGCACGAGAACGAGGACCCCGAGCACTTCCAGAAGCTCTCTGAGCGCCTTGAGGGGATCCTCACTCAGTTCAAGGATCGCTGGGACGAGATCGAGAAGGAGCTCAAGGAGCTGCTTGATGCGGCCATTGCTGGGAGAGCGCGGGTGATTCCTGGCCTGGATCCCCAGATCCACGCGCCATTCTTCGGCGTCCTCCAACTGGCGGTCGGCGGCAAGGGGGAGATCTCGGCCGAGCAGCAGGAGCAGCTCGCTGAAGTCGCCGTGGCGCTCGTCGATCACATCCGGGCTGAGATCCGTCTCGTCGGGTTCTGGACGAACGCCCACGCCCAGGAGGTACTCCGCAAGTGGATCGTCCAACGCCTCGACGAGCAGGACATCCTGCCGTTTGGCAAGCTGCCGGAGGTCGCCGACCGCCTGCTTGAGGTCGCGAAGGCCAACCAACAACGGCTCGCGCGATGACCGCCAGCGTGAAGGTTGGCGACCTGACGTTCGACGTCGTGCGCTCCGCCCGCCGGAAGAAGGTCGAGATCAGCATCGAGCGTGACGGCAGCCTGGTGTTGCGCGCTCCCGAGGCGGCAGACGACGCTCGACTCCTTCGATTTGCGACCCGGAAACGTGGCTGGGTTTATGAAAAGCTTGCTCGAAGGGCGCTCCTCGCTCCGATCGTTCCACGCCGCGAATTCGTCACCGGAGAGAGCTTTCGGTACCTCGGCCGGTCGTACCGCCTGCTCCTCGTAGATGATCAGGCCCAACCGCTAAAGTTGGTCGAAGGGCGGTTTCGCCTCACCCGGTCCGCCGCGACGGAAGGCAGGCTGCATTTCGTCGCCTGGTACACCGAGCACGCGACGCCCTGGCTCAAACGCCGGGTGGCGGAGTGGGCGAGCCGGCTGGGCGCGGGCGAGCCCACGCTGGATGTCACGGACCTCGGCTTCCGGTGGGGGTCCTGCGGACCCGGCGGCCGACTTTCCTTCAACTGGTCCACGATCACACTGCCTCCGCCGATGATCGACTACGTCGTGGTGCACGAGCTCGCGCACGTCCGGCATGCCCATCACGGTGCCGAGTTCTGGGCGGCGGTGGCCCGGGCAATGCCGGACCATGAGGCGCGGAAGCGGTGGTTGGCGGAGAATGGGGCGGGATATGTAGTTTGATCCGGATAGATTCCGTCTCGACCGGACCAGTCGGCCGGGGCCGTCGTCGCAAATCATAGGCCGCGCGACGCAACGGCTATCGTTGTTCAACGTCCAGCTTCATTACGAAGGCGATGTCCAAATTCAGTCGATGGACGACATCGGCCGCATCGCTTCCACTTTTACCCAGTCCGACATCCACCCGACGGGTCAGATGCTGAACGACCCGCTGCTTCCGGGTGCTCGATCCAGGAGCACCCCAAAGGGCACGAGTGCCGACGCACAAAGGAACATGTGCCTTTGACACAAAGTCAGCAAGAAACTCCGCACGCTCCGAATTCCCCATGCGCGCCACGGCGTAACCGAAGAGCGCGAGTGGGCTCGCGCCATCACCGCGGGAGCTATCGATGAGCCGGCTCAGAACGCGTTCATCGACAACCGCGTGGCGGATCTTTGCAGCTTCGCGATGCACGCCCCGCTCGACATCCGAAAGCGGGACTTCGCTTCTCGTCGTGCCGCGGTCGAGTTTGCGGTCCTTCCCGCGCCGCTTCTCGGCCAACTTCGCAGTCCGGGCGTCGTCGCGCCGGCCCTCGGGTTCTGAGAGGGTATGAAGCCCGGCCGAAGCGACTGAGAGGTTCTCCAGTATTCCGGGGCTGCCCGGACTCTCAGAATCGAGAATGGTGCCTATTCTGAATGCCTCCTCGAAGCTGCTGTGAGCCAGAGGCAAGTTCCCTGCTGCTCTATTTAGGGCACCGAAGCTGTTGTAGGCAACGAAAAGCCTGTATGCGAAATGGTACTGGCCGAAGTCGAGCCTATCGGAGATGCGCGTGAGCTCCTCGATTTTTGCTTGGGAGTACCGGATAGCCTCATCAAGGCGGTCCAGGCACTCGGTGAGACGAATTAGACTATCGTAGGAATGAAGCAGACTGAGCATCAGCGCGAAATCGAACCCACCGGCCGAGGCCTCGGCGAGGTGCTTTTCGATGGCGAGCTTGGCCTCGAAGTTTCGCCGGGCCCCTTCCAGATCGTCTTGTCTCTCGGCACAGCCTCCGGCCCACCCGTGCGCGTCAGACAGGCGGCGCGCCAGCTTTGTGGAGCCAGGGTTCGATTCAAGAAGGCGCCTGCCAATCGCCAGCGCGCCCTCGAAACAACGGCGCGCCTCGGAGACATCCCCTTCGTTACACGCGAGTTGCCCGAGTCGTTGATAATACTCCGAGGTGGCCTCCGCGAGTCGACCAAATCCATTCTCCGCTTGGCCAGCGCGTTCCGAGATGGCGATTGCGTCCTCGTAATGCCGCCGAAATTCGGAGTAACAACCTTCGGCATTGGCAAGGTCGCCGAGGCGTGCCAGCAATGCGGAGAGTTCAAACGCCAGGTCGGCGCTTGCGGGGTCGTTACGGGCGAGTCGGCGTGCGACAACGACCGCGTCGTCGAAGTAGCGACGGGCCTCGACGCGGCGGCCCTGGGCAAAAGCGACGTCACCGAGGCGGCCGTGGACGATGGACAGTTCACGTGCGTAGTCTGCACGGCCCGGGTCCTCATTCGAGTACCGCTGAACGATGACCAGCACATCTTTGAAATAGCCGAGGGCATCATCAAGCCGGCCATCATCCTCGGCGACCTGGCCGAGGTGGTCTTGACGGCTGGCTAGTTCGCGCGCGAGGTCCAGGCGGTCTGGCTCGGCCCTCGCCAGGCGAGTCGCGACTTCGAGGGCTGCTTCAAGATAGTGACGGGCTTCGTCCCCCGCCCCTTCGTCAAACTCAAGGCGGCCGAGAGTGGCGTAGGAGGCGACGAGTTCCCGCGCGAGGTCGACATCGTCGGGTGCGCCCCCCGAGATGCGCCGCGTGATGGCAAGATAGGCCTCGAAGCAGTGTCGCGCCTCGGCCACGTCGCCCGCCGCCCCAATCACGCGGCCGAGATTGGCGCAGGAGATTGCGAGTTCCCGCGCGAGACCCGCGTCGTCAGGTTCGGCGTCAGCCAGACGTCTCGAGATCGCGAGATCCGCCTCGAAGCAGCGCCGCGCCTCGCCCACGTCGCCCGCCGCCTCAAGCACGCAGCCGAGATTGGAGTAGGAGATCGCGAGCTCCCGCGCGAGATCTGCGTCGTCAGGTTCCGCGTCGGCCAGGCGTTTCGAGATCGCGAGGTCCGCCTCGAAGTAGTGTCGCGCCTCGTCGCGGCGGCCGGCGGCGTCGGCGAAACGACCAAGAGTGTTGTTCACCAATGAAACGGCGCGCGCGCGGACGACGCTGCGGGGCTCGGTTTCGGCGAGATGCCTTCGTATGGTGAGCGCGGCCTCGAAGTGTCGCTGGGCCTCGAGTAGCTCCTCCGCGGCTTCTGCTTGGTCGCCGAGTTCTTCGCGCTCTCCGGCCAGTTGCTCGCAGCGCGAGCAACTCCGGTCTTCGTTAGTCTGTCCGGGGCGTACCTCGGGATGGAACGGACAGTTCGGCATGCAGGTAAGGTAACGCCCCGCCACCGCCACATCTTCGCGCCGGCCCGCGCTGCTCAATGTCAGTCAGCCCGGCCCGATCCCCCACACCGCCGGCCTCCCCACCCCCTCCGGCCAGTCCCTGCTCAGCCCGTAGCTCACCCCCTCGACCTCAAACCGCGCATCCGCGTACTCGCTGAACAGCGCCCCGACGATCGTCGCCCGCGCCCGCTCGGACTTCAACTGCCCGTTCCGGTCCTTGAACCTGTCCTCCAGCACGCCGCCCAGGACCGCGGCCCACTCGCTGGGCGTCATCGGCTCGCGGTCAGCGAACCCGCGCACGATGTCGAGCATCACGGCGTACTTCGGGTCAAAGGCGTGCTCGCTGGCCTCGAAGTTCGACAGAAACCCCTCCAGCCCTGCCGCGGTCAAGATCCCGTCGATGGACGCCGCCCAGCGGTGCCCGGTGCTGTGTCGCGCGGGGACGACGGCGAGCGGCCGGTCCGCGTCGAGCCAGCGCTGGACCAGGCCGAGCAGCTCGGCGATCGCGGCCTCGCGGTGCTCCTGCGCCCAGCCCAGCACGTCGTCGTGGGTGAACTGCGCATTTCGCACGTCGGCCGAGAGCTCCAGGTTGACGGGCAGGGCGCGACGGCGGAGGTCCGCGCCCATCTGAACGAGGTTCATCGTGAGACAGAACAGCACGTCATTCTGCGCGCGGCCGATGCTGGTATTGGAGCCGAGACGCCGAAAGTTCAGGCGTGTATCAGTGATACATCGCTCCAGGACCGGACTTTCGATGGGCTTCGCCGTCTTCGCGTTGTCGACGATGATCACGCGGTCCCCGGCCTCGACGCGCGTGGCGAGCTGCTTCTCGAACTCGCCCTCGTCGGGGCACCAGGACACGGTGGACGGCTCGGTCCCGCCCTCGGACAGCAGCCCGATGAGCCGAGCGAGCGTGCTCTTGCCCACGCCCGGCTTGTTGCCGTTGATGGCGACAAACGGGTGACCGCGCGTCCAGAGCGGCATCGTGACGGTGGTGAGCAGCGCGCCGAGGACGTTGATGCGGTCGGCGGGCTCTTTCCAGCAGAAGCCGGAGAGCGCCGCGTCGAGCGTGGCGGTGCCCTCGGTGGGCTCGATGGCGACGCCGTCGTAGAAGACGCCGGAGTCCTCGTGGAAGCCGGGGCGGGCGATCATGCGCCACGACGTGTCGAACAGCGGCGTACGCGTGTAGGCGACGAGCACGGGCAGCGCGGCAGACACCCGCGGCGAGTAGACGAACGCGCGGGCGAGGTCGCTGGGCAGCACATCGTAGCGGACCAGCTCCTGCCCGTCCTCGCTCTCGAACAGGAAGCGGATCTCGACCAACGCGGAGAGCAGCCCGGCGACGTTGCGCTCGGTGATGAGGATGGGGCCGATGCCGCGTCGGACGAAGACGAGGTCACGGTCCTGGCGGAAGAAGCGGGTGACGGGCTTCACGGCGTTGACCAGCGCGTCGAAGAGCGAGTCCACCGTGTCGCGGTTCTGGACGTAGTCGACGACGACGCGACCGCGCGGGACGGCCTGCACGCGGGCGTGTTCGCTCGCCCGTCGTCCGGCCCTGCGGACCTCGTTCAGCGTGCGCTGTAGGAGCGCGGCGGACAATCCGGTGACGTCGCCGATGGCGTCGAAGGCCTGACGCTGCTCGATGGCGGGGAGGTGGGCAGTCGCGGTCACGGCCTCGCGGACGGCGACATGGCGCTGGCCTTCGTCCTCGGTGCAGTCCCAGGTCGCTCGCAGGCGATCCACCGGGCCCTCCCCAGCGCGGCCGTTCGGGAGCGGGAGGCCGACGAGGTCGGCGATCCGGGCGCAGGCCGCCTGAAAGTCCGGAGCCTGTCCCTGCGCGACCAGGAAGTCGAAGACCGACAGGGTGCGCCCGTCGCGGAAGGAGTGGAAGGAGCCGCGCTCGGCGTCGTTCGTGGCGTCGGCGACGCCGGCCGACGGGTTGTGGTCGCCGGACGGGGACTCGGGATCGCGGCATTGCGCCCAGCCGTTCGTCGATCTGCCGGTCAGGAGGTCGCCGTAGACGGCATCGAGGCGCAGCGCGGCGAGGGCCTGCGCGCGCCAGGCGGACCACGACGCGGTCGGGCGGGACGACGGGCTGGCAAGCCGAGCTGCCGGGGCAGGGCCGGTCGTCCCGATCAGCGGTGCTGACGGTGGCGCGGCCGCAACTGAGGAGCCCGACGAAGCGGTGCCCGACCGAGCGGCGTGGGCGCGTGCCGCCAACCGGGAGACGACATCAACGTCTCGCGAGATCGCGGACAGGTCGATCGACGCGACCCGATGCGGAAATTCCGGGCGGTCCTCGCCCTTCATCGCCAGCGACCCGTACAGCTTGAGGATGCGCGAGGGGTTGTAGACGGAGGTGTCGACGCATGCGCCCTTCGTCGAGAAGCGCCCGGCGAACGCGCGGAGCAGGGACCGGACCTCACGCGCGGCCGTCGTGACCTTGTCCCCGAGAACGGGGATCAGCGGGACCAGCAGGTGGTAGCCGTTCCCGCTGTCAGCGAGCATCGGGGCGACCCCCGCGCCCTCCAGCTCGGCGCGGATCGCGGTTGCGACAACGAGCGCCTCGGCCTTCTCCGCGTCGGTCGCCGCCCGGTCGTGCGGCATGCGCTCCGGATCGACGTCCACGACGAACATCGAGTAGGCGAGCACGTCGCGGTCCCGGGTCGTCCGGTTGACGCGGGAGAAGAGCCATGGGCCGCGGTGGGGTAACTCCTCGCGTTTCACGGGGTTCAACCCGAAGTAGAGGTTCGCCTCGCCCGACCGGGGCCAGTCGGGGATGACCGGGCGGGGACTTCCCGGGAGCGGGGCGAGGGCCTTCAAGATGGCGTCGAGATCGTCGGGGCCGACGAACGCCGACCAGACCCCGCCTCGCGGGGCGCGCCCGAGCGCACGCAGCTCGGTGACGCCGCCGATGGCGGCGTGCCGGGCGAGGATCCACGCGAGGAAGGCGCGGGCCTGGTCAGCGTTCCAGCGCATCAGGCCACGAGAGTGGCGTCGGAGGTGTCGTCGAACCGGGGCAGCCGGGTGCGGAGGGGGCGGTCGAGGTACAGCTCGACGGCCTCGACCTCCAACGCCGCCCACTGCTCGTTGCTCACCAGCTCCAGCGTGCGGAGGTTGAAGGCCAGATTGCGCAGGACCTCGAACGCGAACAGGCGGCGGTGCTGGTCGGCCTGCACCTCGGCCTCCTCGTAGTGTCGCTCAAGGAGGTCGGCGAGGTCAGCGAGCATCCCCCGCATGTCGCCCGTCAGCCCGCGCATCTGCTCGATCGTCGGCAGGAGGATGGACGTCGCAGGCGTGGGCGGTGCGGGGATCTCCGGGGACGGCACGGGCTGCGGGGCGAGTGGTGCCCCGCCCTGATCATCGCCGCCGGTGTCGCCCGGGAAGGGCTCGCCAGCAGCGTAGGCCTCGGCTCGCGCGAAGACCGTGCGGACGAGGAAGCCAATGAGCTTCTTGGCGTTTCTGGCGTTCGAACGAAGCAGCGTGAGCATCGCGCCCAGCGGGAACAGGACGATGAGCTCGGTCGTCCCCTCGGGCAGCTCGACCTCGCGCTTGATCGCGGCGAGTTCCTTCCCGGTGACAGTCGCGATGTGCTCGTCGTCTTCAAGGGATGCAGGCCACTCCTTGCAGATGAGGTCGATGAACGGCTGCCCGGCATCGGAGTAGCCGGCGGCGGCCCCGAGCTCCCGCGCGATGAACGCGGTGCGTCCGCGAAGGTAGAGGACGTGGATCGGGATGTCGAGGAAGGGGATGACGAAGAGGACGGACATGGGCTTACTCCTGTTTGATCGAGGGCTTGACGGACGGACGCCGACGAGTCGTGACGACCGCCGGACTCGGGGGAACGGGTGCGGGAGCCGACGCCGCCGCGTGCCGTTGGGCATCGCGTCGTTGCGCCATCTCGCGCAGGACCGTGAACGCCCCGAGGACGTTCGTCGCCATGTCCAGGCCGTCGTCGTCCGTCAGGGGCTTGACGTAGAGGTGCTGGAAGAAGTCGCGGGCAGAGCGCGCGAGTTCAGGGCTGACGTGGGGAATTGCGGGTGCTGGCATCGGGACGGGCTCGTCGGGAGACGCCATTCCGGTACGCCGGGCGGGTTTTTCGGTCCGTTAGTTGACCGTTAGTTGGAGAGGGTGAAAACCGGGTGAACGGGAGCGAATGAATCGCCGTTCAGCAGGGGGATCGGTGGGGTGTTGGTGTTGGGAGCGGGGAAGATGGGGATGGGATTCTGTGCTGAGCGTTAGTTGGCGGAGGTGAGGGCCCGTCGGCGGGGAGCGGGGTCGTAGCCGCTGACCCTGCCCTTCGCCCCGCAGCCGGTCTGGCGCTCACGGCGACCGGCTCGGTGCCGTATGCCGTGCCCGCCGTCCGCCCCCTCACGGCAACGGTAGTCCCCGGCGCACTTCGCGGACATCGCGTTAGATGCAGGTCATTCTGGAGTCGCCATTAAAGCCCAGCTAAACGTGTTTCGAAACTATGTGCCGCCTCAAATAGATGATCAGCGGGCCAAGGTCGAGGAGAACAAGCGGCCGCTCGAAAATGACCTGACGCGGGCGCTGGTCATTGTTCTTGAGCGCCTCCTGATCGATGGGTTGGCCCCGAGCTTTCTGACGCGCCTCGTCGAGCCCGGCGCGAACGGAGTCGCAGCCGACTTTCGGGTGATCGCCGCGACGGCCGTGCTTCCTGGCACGGCGTTGTCTCTGCAAGCGTGGCCCGGCGCCCTTTCGCGGGATCCGGCGCGCCGCCGTGTGTTGGTCGGCGTGAGCGGCAAGGGACCCTCGGATGCCTGGAGCCACGAGCGGCAACTGTTCGCCACTCGCTCGCAACCCGACGCCGGGCTTGAGACGCCGGCCGGAACGCTCGTCTTCGAGGTGAAGCCCTACGAGTTGCCTCTGGACGCCGCTCAGATGGTTCGGTACGCGAGAGAGATGCGGTTCCCCGGCGCCGACAGCATTCAGGGGGACGCCGTTACCGGCTCGCTCAGCGCCCAGGAGGCTGCGGCAGCGCGCCAGCAGCTTCAGCCGCACTTGCTTGAGGTGACGTGGAACCAGGTCCTGGAGGCGACGACGGGTGTCCTCGCCGCCCTGAACGAGGGGGAGCGACCGATCAGCCATTACCTCCTCAGCCAGTTCCGGGACTATCTGGCGATTTACCCGAAGCAATCGCTCCCGTACACCCTGGGCTGGGGTCCGAAATCCATCGCCGCGCTCTCCGGGATCGCCCACGAAGGCCTGCTCGACGCCCGGATCCGCGTCTTCGCCGCCGACTTTGCCGTGGAGGTGGCAGATGCTTGGAAGGCACGAGGGGGAACACGCTGGCGCCTTGCAAACATCACGGAGGGGAAGGGCCTCATCAAGCTCGGGGCCTCCGGTGCCCCGTACTTCGTGGCCGCCCCGCTCGGGAATCCCGGGATGGTCACGCCGTTGGGGCCGCAGCTCGCGGGTCATGCCTCCCGTCGAAGCGGTCGAAAGGCGTCTGGCACGCCTACGATCCCCGAGTCGGGGAAGGTGACGTTCAGCGTCAGCGTCGCAACGACGATCCTGAAGGGGGAACCGCTCCTGTCGCTCGATCTCTACGCGCAGGCGGTTGGTGTGGACATCTTCTCGAACAAGTTGCCCGCCGGCGTCACCTCGCTGGGCGTCAAGGCTACGGTGGAGCACGCGGCCGTTTTTAACTGGCCCGAACATTGGAGGGCGAAGCGCAAGGATCAGATGAAAAAACGCGGCGACTGGTACGACGCGGTGGACGGCTGGCTCCAAAAGCTGGCCAACTCGCCTTCCCTGTCGCCCGAGGTCGTCGTCCAGGTCGATGCCGTCGGGTTTCGGGGCGGCTATCTAAAGTGGCAGTGCGAGGGCGCTGGCGAGACGAAGCGGTCCGCCGCGCTGACTACGGAGCGTTGGCCCGATGAGCCGCCGGCTACGCGCCTCAAGAACCTCGCCGCAGCCCTGGGAGAGCAGCGGGCGAGTTCGCTCGCGGACCCGATTTGGGCCTTCCCGTACTGGTCGGAGGAGCCGGGTCGAACGGCGACGGAGGTCGGTCGGGGTCTCGCACGCCAGGTCCGAAAGCCGGCGATCAGTGTTCAGGTCCCTTTGACGGTGCCGGTGGACTCGTCCTCGAAGGGAGCCGCCGACTTGATCGCGCTTGCGCTCGATCAGCTCTACGCGACCGTCGCGGCGCCGTCCAGGAGCTGAGCGATGGCCGTTGGGGCCTCCCCCCTCTCAAAATCCCGCTACCTTTCCGGCCTCCAATGCTGGAAGCGGCTGTACTGGGAGGTTCACCGCCGGGACCTTCTCCCCGAGGCCGATGACCCCGGCCTTCAGGCCATCTTCGACGCGGGGCACGAGGTCGGCAGCCTCGCCTGCGAGCGACACCCGGGCGGGGTTCTGATCGAGGGCGACCACTTCCATCACGCGGAGGCCGTCGAGGCCACCAGGCTTGCGATGGACGAGCCGAGCGTGCCCGCCATCTTCGAGGCAGCCTTCACCTTTCAGGGCGTAAAGGTCCGGGCCGACATCCTGATCAGGCACGCCGACGGCACCTGGGATCTTCAGGAGGTCAAGAGCACCACCAGGGTCAAGGACGTCCATTTGCCCGACGTCGCCGTGCAGGTGTTCGTCATCACTGGATGCGGCGTGAAGCTCCGGCGGGCCGGAATCCTGCACCTGAACCGGGACTACGTGCTCGGCGACGGAGGGCTCAACGTCGCGGCGTTGTTCAGGTTCGTCGACCTCGCGACCGTGCTCGACACTCACCTCGCCGCCGTCAAAGCCAACGTGCCCGCCCTCATCGCGATGCTCGGGCTGCCCGGCGTGCCCGCAATCGCTGCGGGTGACCACTGCTTTACGCCCTACGAATGCCCGTTCACCTCAATCTGCTGCGTGCCCGCAGGCCCCTACGATCTCGCTCAAGTGCCGCGAGGAGGCAAGCTCGCTGCGTCGATGACCGCGCTCGGCGTGAGCGACGTTCGCCAGATCCCAGCCGGCACCAAGCTGTCGGCCCTCCAGAAGCGGGTCATCGACGCCGCGGTCGGCGGCAAGGAGCAGGTCGGCCGAGGGCTCCGCGCCGCGCTCGACGCCGTGGCGGCTCCGCTCATGTTCATGGACTTCGAGACGTTCGCTCCCGCGATCCCGCGGTACGTCGGCACTCGCGTCTATCAGGCCCTGCCCACGCAGTGGAGCCTCCATGCGCTGCGGCCCGACGGGAGCCTGACGCACGACGAGTTCCTGCACCAGACCGACACGGACCCGCGTCTGGCGTTCGCCGAGAGCTTGCTCGCCGCCCTCGGGGACGCTGGCTCGGTCGTGGTCTACTCGTCCTACGAAGCGAGCCAGATTCGGCGTCTGGCCACCGACCTGCCGGAGCTCGCGGCGCGGCTCCTGGCGCTGATCCCCCGCCTCGTCGATCTGCTGCGGATCGTGCAACGCCACTACTACCACCCCGATTTCGGAGGTTCGTTCTCGATCAAGCGTGTCCTCCCCACCCTCGCGCCCGACCTGGGCTACGGTGACCTCACCATCGCTGACGGCAGCACCGCCGCGATGATGTACGGCCGCATGATCGACACCGACACGCCCAAAGCTGAGAGTGCCGCGATCCGGGAGAGCCTCCTCCGCTACTGCGAGCGGGACACGCTCGCGATGGTCCGCGTCCGCGAGGCCCTGCTGGCCCGTTGCCCCTGACGGCGGGGTGTCCGAGGTGCAGCTACAACGCGTCGAACAGCTCCACCACCCCCGCGAGCCCGACGCCGGGAAGCCGTCGCCACTCGACGGCGTGTGCGAGCAGGTTGTCGGCCCTCGTCGGCGTGAGCGCGGCGATGCGGGCACCAACGGCCGCCCGCACCAGGTCGCGCTCGATGACCTCGACCGGGTCCCCCGGATCGGTGACCCAGCCCGGCGGGTAGTCCTCCATCTCGGAGAGCAGGTTCACGCCCCGCCGAACTGCCTTCATGGCGGGGTGCGGCTTGCCGAAGGGGCGGAGCGTCTCCTCGAGGGCGATGCGGGCGAGCACAAGCGCGGGCGCAAGCAGCTCGCTCATCTGCTGGACGTTGCCGCCGATGACGTCGTCGGCCGGCCACCGCCAAATCAAGGACACCTGCGGCTGGACCGTCGTGTCCGCGAGGTCGAACGCGCCCAACTCCGCGAGTAGATCGTCCCAGGTGAGATGGTCGAGGGCATCTCCGGCGCCCCGTTCGAAGGCGGTGCACTCGAACACGGTCGCCGCTTGTTGGTCCGGTTGGCGGGCATCCACCCTGCTCAGCACCCAGCATGGCTCGCCACCAGGGAGTCCTTCGGCCCGCGCGGCTGAGGTAACGGCCATCGCGCGATCAAGCGCCTGCCGACGGCGGGAGGTAGCCGCCACGGATCCGATCGCGCCTACGAGCCTCCTGACGGCGCTCGGTGAGGCCCAGTCGGCGGCAACGTAGAGCCAGCGGTCCTCGAAGCCCGGCAGCCCAGGATGGTGGCCCATGCCGACTCGCACGATCGGACTGTGGCCGTCGCGTCGGGCACCACGCCCCCCTCTCGGGCGAGGCCACCAGACGCTCTCCGGCGACGGCGGGAACGGGGCCATGTCGTCCAGTTCCAGCCCCGTCCCCGCCCACAGGTCGAGGTTTCGCGCCAGAGCGTGCATCCTCCAGATGGTGTCGGAGCGCACGTCGCCCGCATCGTCCACCGTGAAGTCGCGCGAATCGAACAGAGGGGCGAGCACATCGAAGTCGTCGGGGAGCGAGCGGGCCAGGCCCTGGCGGGCTGGTAGTCGACTCAACTCGGCGAGATCGTGTAGCAGGCGGGCGCGCACTTCCGCGGGTCGAAGGGCCTCGGACGGGATCGCCTGCGGCGGGATGGCTCTCGGTCTGGTCATGATGATGCTCTCGGGTTGACCCTCATCAACGATCGCCGGCGGCCGAACATCCAAGGAAATCTGGTGGTGAGCTACGATCGCAGCAGCTTGACGAGGGAGCGCCATGCCCGCCTCGCATCGTCGAGCTGCGCCGGGGTTGTGGGGGCGAAGCCGTCGTCGAAGTCGCGAACAGCCCGTTCCGTGAGCAGGAAACCCGTGCCCCCAGCGCCGTTCCGCAGCTCCCGGAGAGCGGCGTTGGCCGCCTCGGTGTCATCGCGGTCGATGGCAAGGGCTGCGGTCTCCATGACGCCCAAAAGCCATAGGCTGTTGCTCTGGAGCGGGTCCCAGTGCGTCGTCCCGGCGACGATGTTGATGGCGTCCATGGCCGTTCGGAGGGACGCTCGGAGATCGGCGAGCAGGGGGCCGAACCTGGGCTCGTGGGACGATGCGGCGGTGCCGGGGTTCGGACGGGAGGTAGCGGACGGTTCGCGGGGGATGGTCATGTCGTGGTCCTGGGGTTGACTAACTTGAACGATGGTCGCGGATCGAAAGTTAGAGACGGTGCCTTGGACCTTGGAGCGGCTGGAGACGAGATCCTGGCGGGGCTCTTTCCCGCCCGGACCTCCCGGACCTCCCGGACCTACGGGTTTGAGGTAGGTACCGCAAAACAATCCGCCTTCTCGGATGTCTTTGTACCTCTCCCGGACCTCCCGGACCTGTTCTTAGCCCCATAAGGGCGAGACTCTCTTTTTTTCCTCTTCTCCGATCTGCTCAGGGAAGCCGAGCTGAAAATCATGATCGCAATTCCTATAGAGGGCGGGGGAGAGGTCAGGAGGTCCGGGAAGGTACCGAACATCGGCCTACGACCGACGTAATCTTTGCAGACCTAGGTCCGGGAGCCAGGTCCGGGAGGTCCGGCAGGTCCGGGCTACCCGTCGATGCGGATCTGTCCCGGCTCCAGGTTGAGCCGGTACCCGACCTTTCGCTTGTTCTCGACTACATTTTCGACGCCGGTCACCGCCAATGCCGCCCGGACCTCGCACACGACCTGCCGGAGCCCGTCATCCAGGTCGGTCGTCTTCACGCCCTTCGCCAGCCCGCCTTTCGCGGTGTGTTCCGACGGCCTGACCGCACGCCAGAGCTCGCGCATGGTCACGATCTCGCCCGGACGTCTGGACAGCACGCGGACAAGCGCCAGCGCCTGCACCAGCTCCGCCTCGATGACCCGTTGTCCCGCCCACCAGGCGCCGTCCGAGCCCACCACGAGTCCGGCGAACGGAACCAAGGTCACGAGGCCCCGGAAGCGACGCCGGGCGTAGACCGGGGTGAGGTCCACCCCCAGCGCCCCGTCGAGCGTGAGCACCTCGTCCAGCCCCGCCCACACCACCTCGACGTCCCCGACCTCGCGCGGAAGGTCCGCCTGCAGCCGCCCCGAGTCCGGTACAAGCACGACGTGCACGGCCGGCCCGTGGCGAACGATACGGCTAAGCTCGGCGACGGCCTGCGCTGTCGGATGCGGGCAGAGCTCGACAGCGACAGACTCATCCCCGATCCGTCGTGTGCCCAGCGGCACGACCGCGCCGCCGACCCCAGGCAGCCCGTCGAGCCCCAGGGCGGCAGCCAGCCGCCGCGCGAAATCCTCGGCGTTCATCGCCGCCCACGAAGGCGCGGGTCCAAGGTCCTCGTCCGGGCAGCCCTTGGGGCCGGAGCAGATCGCAAACGTGCTTCCTCGCTGGTAGATCACCTCGGCTCGCCGGCGGCAGGCGGAGCAGGGCACGGTGTCGTGCGGCCGGACCGCCTCCTCGCGCAAAACGCCGGTCCCGAGCAACGCGGCCAGGGCGACCGGCCCGATGTCGTGGACGAGCTGATGGGTAGGATACCTCGGCGGCCAGTCCCGCCCGGCCAGCGCCCAGAAGGCGCTCACTGGAAAGCTCCCCCAGCGGTCGCGAGGAAGCCGCGCGCTTCGAGGTAGGGCCGGATCAGATCCCCACTCAACCTGCGGTATTCGACATCTCCCGGAGCGCGCAGCTTGACCCGGAACACCGTGTCGTCGCCGATCGCCCTCACCCGGAGCGTGGCCTCGATGAGCTCGATCCCGCCCAGCCCGCGGGGGCCGAGCCGGTCCACGCTGGACCACAGCTCGTCCGCTTCAAGCGCGTGGGTCACGCCGGTCGCTGCCTCCCAGATGATGAGGCCCACCAGGCAGACGCTCTGCAGCCCGGCGGTCGGTCTCTCGACCGCGCGCCCCAGTCGGAGGAGCGGCTGCAGGCTGACGATCGGCTCGGTGCCGAACCAGTCGCCGTCGTTGAACAGGAGCCGACCGAAGCTGCGCCGGTACGCCTCGATGGCGGTCGCGTCGGTCGCGCGAACGCGAAGTCGCCCTGCCTTGCCCTCGTAGACGACGACATCCCGCCTTTGCGGCCGGTATCGGACAGTCCGCTCCCCATGGTAGACCGGCCCGTCATCCACGCCAAGGTCATGCGGCGGGGCGTCCAACGCCTCGTCGACGCGCATCAGGTCGCCGTGGGCGACCGTGAAGATCAGTTTGTCGCTGCTCCGCACAGCACTCACGCGGCAGTGGTCGGACCAGAGCCGGGCGCCGAACTCGCGACCGAGCTCGGCCTCGAGCTGGCGCACCCTGTCAAGCGCGACCGGGTTGAGGATCTCCGCTTGCCTACCTGCGAATTCCGTGGTGGCGCGCAGCTCCTCCAGCATGCGCCGCCCGTGCGCATCGTCGAACAGCTCCGGATGGTCGAGCAGGGCGTTCACCGCGAAATCGAGGGGGTCCAGCCCCAGCCAATGAGGCTCTGCGCCGATGTGCGGCGCGAGCTTCAGCAGCGAGGCGACGCCGCGATCATCCGCGAGCTCGCCAACGCGGGCCAGGTCCTCGGCCAGCCCCCACGGCAGCCTCCCCGCACCCCGCAACCAACGCTGGACCGCCGCGTCGTCCTCTGCGGCAAGGGCGTTGACGTCGAGGCCCGCCGACTCGCAGGCCACGCGGTGCCGGAGCAGGAGTCGGTGAAGCGCGGGGGCGGAGAAAATCCTGATTGTCCGGGGTAAGTCCGGGTAGGCAGCGAGGGGCATGGGGTTCGACCTTGTGTGGCTGAGAGGTAGCGTGAGTGGCCGCGCAGCGGAAGGCTGAACATGAGATAAAAAGTTCAGTAGAGATACCAAAAAATGTCCTCATCTCGCGTTAGCCCTTTCCCTTGCCAACCGCCTGAAAACTATGTCAAGTACAACCAGCACTTCCCACGCCACCCCCGTCCCCTTGGAGTCCCCATGATCAGCCCCACGCCCGTCCGCAAGCCCGGTGCCATCCTCGACCGCGCCCCTGTGCTGCCCCGCCCCAGCTCGAAGCCCGCCGCAGTCCTGACGAAGGTGCCCGCCGTGCTCTACGCGCGCGTGTCCTCCCGCGATCAAGAGAAGGAGGGCTTCAGCATCCCCGCGCAGGAAAAGCTGCTTCGCGCCTACGCTGAGGACAGGGGCTTCCGCATCGAGGCCGAGTACGTGGACATCGAGACGGCGAAGAAGGTCGGGCGGCTCAACTTCGGGAAGATGGTGGCTTGGCTGCGGAAGAACCCCGCGTGCAAGAGCATCCTCGTGGAGAAGACCGACCGCCTGTACCGGAACCTCAAGGACTGGGTCGAGCTCGACGGCATGGACCTTGAGATCCACCTCGTGAAGGAGTCGATCATCCTCTCCGACAGCTCCCGGTCGCACGAGAAGTTCATTCATGGAATCAAGGTGTTGATGGCCAAGAACTACATCGACAACCTCTCCGAGGAGGTCAAGAAGGGGATGCTGGAGAAGGCTGAGCAAGGCATCTTCCCCGGACCGGCCCCGATCGGCTACATCAATGCCCCGCGTGGGGATGGCAAGCGGATCATCGAGCCCGATCCGGCCTATTCGCCGTCCGTCGTTCGGATGTTCGAGCTGTACGCGACGGGAACCTACACGCTGAAGTCGCTGCAGCAGAACCTCAAGGACGAGGGCATCCTGAGCCGCCGCTCGAAGACGGCCATCGGCATCCCGAACATCCACATCACCCTGCGAAACCCGCTTTACAAGGGCGAGTTCACATGGCGGGGCATCTGGTACCAGGGGTCGCACAAGCCGCTCGTCAGCGTCGAGACCTGGGACCGCGTCCAGGCGATCATGGACGGGCGGGGCAGCACGCATCCGGCGGTGCAGCGGCACAACTTCGCGTTCAACGGGCTGGTCGCCTGCGCGACATGTGCTGACTTCGGCGAGCGCCGCCTGCTGGTCGGGGAGATCCAGAAGAAGACCTACGTCTACTACCACTGCGCCGGCTGCCAGCGCTCCGGGCGAAAGGCGCGCTTCATCAAGGAGGAGCTGCTCTTCGCGATGGTGGGCCGCCAGCTTGCACGGCTCCAGCTCGACGGGGTCTTGATGGAGTGGCTCAAGACCGGCCTACGCGACTCCCACCTCGACGAGGTCCGCTTCCACCACGCGGCCGTCGAGCGCCTGAACAAGCAGCAGGCCAGCCTCCAGCGCAAGCTCGACCTGCTGTACGGGGACCGGCTGGACGAGCGGATCACGCTCCAGGCCTACGAGGACAAGGCCAACGGCCTGCGCGAGGAGATGGCGCACGTCCGTGCGGAGCTCGCCCGGCACCAGGTCGCCGACCGCTCCTACACCGAGGAGGGCATCGGTTTGCTTGAACTCGCAGGAAAGGCGTTCGATCTTTGGGAATCTGAGACAGCCCCCGAAAAGCGTCGGCTGCTGGATTTCATGTGTTTGAACTCCGAGTTCCGCGACGGACTGCTCATCATCACATGGAGGAAACCCTTCGATGTACTCGCACAATCCATCGAGGCGGCGAAAGGGACGGGCTCCGCTTTTGACGAATCTGGCGAAGCCCGTCCTGAATGGTGGGGGCGGCGAGACTTGAACTCGCAAGGACTTTCATCCGGTCGATTTTGAGCCGACTGCGTCTACCATTCCGCCACGCCCCCGTGGCTCGCTCCTTCTTACGCGCGCGGCCCGAGGCGGCAAGCCCACCGGCTCGCCCCTCGCCCCAGCGCCCCGGCTCGCCCGAAGCGGCTATCTGGGAGGATGCTCACTTCCTTCCTGCTGCTCTGGCCGCTCGCGTGCGTCTCGAGCGCGGGCCCAACGCGGCAATCCAGGCACGACACGCCTGTCGCCTCAGATGGGGACTCCACAAGCGACTCGGGTTCGGGCGCCGACTCGCGATCGGACTCGGCCGGCGACTCCGGCGACACCCCGACCCTCGCCCCCTGGCTCTCCGTCGACGGAAACGCCCTGATCGACGCCGACGGCAACGTCGCTCTGCAACTGCTGAACCCCACGCTGATCGCCTCGTCTGGCGCCGGCTGGGTCCGCCTCAACTTCACGCTCGGCCCCTGGTCCTCGCCCGAGGACGAGACCCCTCACGGCTCGCTCGGCCTCGGCTGGACCGAGACCTACCGCACCATCGTCGACAACCTGAGTGGTCAGGGCCTGCAGGTCTACGGGCTGATCGGTGGAGAGTCCGTCCAAAGCGCCGAACCCGTCGGATCGGACGCATGGTTGACGGCGTACGTCTACAACTTTGTCGCGATCGTTGATCGCTACAAGGACACGGTCCGCGTCTAGGAGTCCTACAACGAGCCGAACAACTGGGACGCCAACTCCGAGCCAGTACTCTCCAGCTATGAATACGCGAATCTCCTCCAGAGCGTGTACCTGGCGACCAAGCACGACGCCGGCCACGACAGCGACCCGGCCTGGCAGGTCACGCTCGTGTCTGGCCCGTTGTTGTCCCTCGACGACAACCCAGCCGACACCTACCTTTCAGACACCTGGTGGTATGGCCGGAACCAGCTCGCGTGGGACTGGACCCACCAGACCACGGGCAGCTACCCGCTGGACGGCGTTGGCTACCACGTCTACGTCGCGCAAGGCAGCACGGACGCGGCCACCGTGACCTCCGGGATCGCGGCGAACCTGGAAGCCGTGGAGTCGGTGATGGACGCGGAGGATCCTGGGAACCCGCGCCAGGTCTGGATCTCGGAGCTGGGGTGGACGTCCGACTACGTGGGCATGGACGGCCAGGCTGACGATCTGGAGGCCGGCCTCACCTACGTGAAGGGCGAGACGCGCGTCGCGCTGACGTCGTGGTTCTGCCTGCTCGACTGGCCCGGCGCGAGCTACGGCCTGCTCACGGCCGCGAACGACGACCCGGCGTCCGAAAAGCCCGCGTGGTCACGCTTCCAGGCGGTCGCAGCGGAGCCGTGATCCCGGGTCAATCCGGGTCTTCGTCCTGCTCGATGTTCTGCTGCCGTCGCGTGCGCCGCTCGTTGACCTCCTGCTCGGCGGCCCGTGTCATCCGGACACCGCCTTCGTTGTCGACCAGCACGAGCTGCCCGGACGAGTCCCAGAGCTGGATCGCGCCCTCGGCCGACACCACGACGACGGACGGGTCGATGACCGGTCCGCCATCCCGCCAGTCGCTGAGATGCCGGCGTGCAACGGGGCGTCCTCCCTCGTCGCCCGGAACGATCCAAAGCTCCCGCTTCGGCCCGGGCGAGGCGAGCACGTAGACGTTGCCGGCGCCGTCTACCGCGGGGCGACGATTGTCCACATTCGGCACCTTCGCCGACCAGAACAGGCTGCCGTCGGGCCCGACCTTTCCGACGACATCCTCATCGCCGCTGTTGCTCGACACAAGGTAGACGCCCTTTCCTCGGGCCAAGGCCCGAACTTCGTCGCTATTGACGATCAACGGGCGGTTTCCCCAGTACACGGCCGCGTCGTCGTCCGGCGAGATGGTGCTGCGTCGGGTCTCGTCCGTATGCTCGTACAGTGGCGTCGGCGTTTCGGGAAAAAACGACCGCCAGAGCCCGTTTTGTGGCCAGGTCGGGAGTGGGACGAAGTCGGCGCCGTACCGGATGATGCGGTTGCAGACGACCACCAGGAAGGTGCCGTCCGCGCAGACCACAAGCTCCTGTGCGTCGTGCAGATCGAAGCCTGGGAGCTTGGAATTCGGGCGCTCACGCTCGCCGATGCGGCCGGCGTCCTGCCCGTCCGCGTCGAACACCGTGGCGCTGTGGCGCCCTTCCTGCCAAAGAAGGATGCGCCCGTCCGGATGCGCTGCGAGCCGCGCGTTGCTGTCCGAAAAGGAAAGCCCGGTGCGGATCCATACGAGCTTCAACTCGGCGTCGAAGCACGCGATTACAAACTCGCCGTTGTCATCCTCCTCCCCCGCGAAGATCGTCCGCCCAGCAGCGTCGATGACGACGTCGGCCACGCTCCCCCAGCGAAACCCGCCGTCGAAGATCGACTGGCCGATGCGCGGCTTCTTCATGGATGCTCCTTGCGCTTCGGACGGATGTATCCGACCGGTCCCCCGCGCGATGCGCGCCTATGCGATCCGAGCCAGCACCCACTCCGCGAGCTCGCAGTATTGCGTCGCGGCGCGCCCGTGCGCGTCGTAGCCGTGCACGTCGACCCCCTCGATCTGGGCCTTCTGGACGCCGACATCCGCGCTGATCTGCACCGGCGCCAGCAGCTCCCCCCAGTTCTCAACCAGCATGTCGACGATGAGGGCGTTGGTCGAGGCGTTTCGCTGGTCAACGCGCGTGAGCAGCAGGCCGAGCACGTCGAGCTTCGGGTTGAGCGCCTTCTTGATCTGCTCGACGGCGCCAAGCAGGCCTTCGACGCCCGAGACGGCGAGCAGGGCGGGATTGCAGGGGACGAGGACGGAGTCGGCGGCGACGAGGCCGTTCAGCGTGAGGTTTCCGAGGTTGGGCGGGCAGTCCAGGAGGATGACGTCGTAATGGGTCCGGGTGACGTCGATGAGCTCCCGCAGGACCAGCTCTTTGCCGATGCGCGTCGAAAGCCTGTTCTCGGCGCGCGAGAGGTCCTGACTGCCCGGCATGACGTCGAGGAGCGGAATTCGGGTGCCGACAGCGATCTCGCCCACCTCCATCATCGTCGGCTCTTCCAAAAGCTCGGCGAGCGAGCCAGCGCCCGCGTTGACCATGTCGCGGAGCGCCAGCTCGACGTGCGATTGCGCGTCGAGGTCAATGATGAGCACCTTCTTGTCGTAGTACCGGGCGAGGGCGGCGCCGAGCGAGACCGTCGTCGTGGTCTTGCCGACGCCCCCCTTTTGTGCGGCGACGGCGATGACCGTGGCCTTCCGGTTGCCGGGCGAAAGGGACTTCGCGGGCTTCTTCGGGGCGAAGGCGAGGGGAGCTGAGGCGAAGCCGAGGCGCATGGCGGGACCGTGGATTGATGTAGAATCTCACGTTTCTATTGCCATGTCAAGACTCAGCTCGCCGACGCCCGCATCACCGTTCTCCCCCGCGTTATTGACGGATGTGAGCACGCCAACTCCTTCCGCCGGCAGCAACCCTCCCCTCGGCGCACGCGCAGGGTCGCTGGGGCTAGGCACGTCCGGCGTACGGATGGGACCCTCGGCGTCGTTGCGATCAGGCATCCTTCGCCTGGCGCTGGCGCTCGGCGGCTTCGCTTGCGCGGCGGCGGCGGTACTGAACCGTCCGGCCGGGCTGGAGGGCACCAAGAACCTGCTTGTTTTCCCACCGCTCGGCGTGTTCGCGGGCGGCATGTTGGCCTGGCTAAGGTTTCGACCCGCGAAGGAGCGTTCGATCGCCGGGATCACGCTCGCCGTGTTCATGCTGTATGCCCTGTTCGAACTGGCGTTCACCCTGTTCGTGCTTGGCGCGCAGCCCGGCGCGGACCCGCTCCGTCAGCTTTTCCCTCTTGTGCCCTGGACGCAGGGGATGCTCGTGTTCGCCTTCGTCCTGCTCGACCCTCGCCCGGCGCTTTGGGCAGGAGTGGCGTTCACGACTGGGTCCCTGGCGGTGATCGCCGCCTACGCGGGGAGCCACTGGGCCGACACCGACGCCGCGCGCCTCAACGCCCTCGGGCAGGCGCTCGTGCTCGCGCCGGTGTTCACGGTGGCGATGCTCCGCAGCGTCGTCGTCGTTTCGGAGGCCCTCTCGGCGATGCGCGTGGAGACGCGGATGTACGCCAGCCTCGCGCTCACCGATGAGCTGACCGGTCTGCCCAACCGGCGCGCTGCCCTCCGAGCGCTCGATCAGGCGCTGGCGCAACAGCATCGCGGCAGCCTTGCGGCCTCGGTCGCCATGGTCGACCTCGACCACTTCAAGGACGTGAACGACCGGTACGGGCACGACGTCGGCGACGACGCGTTGCGACACGCCGCGCGCCTGCTTCTCAGCCTCACCCGGAGCACGGACACCTTCACCCGGTGGGGCGGCGAGGAGTTCCTGCTCGTCTGTTCGTCCAAGCCGCCGACCGATCTCGCGGCAGTGTGTGAGCGGTTTCGGGTCGCGTTGGAGACATCCCCCGTCCCGGGCCATGGGTTTCGGCTGACGGCGAGCCTCGGCGGGGCGCACGCGAAGGTAGACGAGTCGGCCGAGGACCTGCTTCGACGGGCGGACGCGGCGTTGTACCAGGCCAAACACCTGGGCAGGAACAGGGCGGTGCTGGCGGACGGGGAGCCGGGGTCGACGTGAGCTCGCACGACACGCTCTCCGTCTGCATCCACGGCGTCTCAGGGTACACGGGTGCCGAGTGCTTGCGGTGGGTGCTCAACCATCCGCGGCTGCGTCTGGTGGGCGCGACGGCGCAGAAGGCCGCTGGGAAGCCCGTTTCGGCGCTCTGGCCCCGGCTTGGCGCGGCGCTGGACCTCACGGTCAGCCGGGAGCCGGTCGAGGCAGACGCTCACCTGCTGTGCCTGCCGCACGGTCAGGCCGTCGCCCTCGCACCGCAACTATCGGGCTTTATCATCGATCTTTCGGGCGACCATCGCCTCGCCGAGCCCGACCATTCCGCCGCGTACGGCTACGCTCGGGCGACAGCCCCGTGGCTCTACGGTCTGCCAGAGTTGGGTCATTCGCGCTACGCCGGCGAAAAGCGGGTCGCCAACCCGGGTTGTTTCGCGACCGCCCTTGAGTTGGCCCTGCTCCCGATGGCCGCGCAACTGCCGGACATCCTCCACGCCACCGGCCTGACCGGATCGACCGGCTCCGGCGTCACGCCGACGGAGACCACGCACCACCCCGCGCGCGACGAAAACCTGCGTCCCTACAAGGTCCTCAACCACCAGCACGTCCCCGAGGTCCTCCGCGCGCTCACGGAAGCCGGCGCTCGGAGCCTGCCCTCGCTCCAGTTCGTCCCCATCTCCGCACCGTTGCGCCGCGGCATCCTCGTCGCCATCCCGCTCCCGGGCGCCACGATCGAGAACTATCAAGCGTTCTACGGTGGTAACCTGCTCGCAGCCGTGTCCGACCAGCCGCCCGACGTCCTCTCCGTCGCTGGCACCCCCCTCGCGCGGATTGGGGTCGTTCATTCGCCGGTTTCGGGTACCCGGGGCGCGACCGGCACCGTCGTCTTCTGCGCCATCGACAACCTCGCCCGCGGCGCCGGGTCCCAGGCCGTCGCCAACCTGAACCTGCTCGCGGGGTGGCCCGTCGACCTCGGCCTCACCGCGTTGGGGCCGCTCGTCTGACCATGCCATGGCCGACCTGGCCCAACCTTCGACCGACTCCCGCGTCACGGGCGGTATTCCTTGATAGACCGCGCGATGCCCGGCCGCAGCCTCAGCGTGGATCCGAAACTCTCCGCGTCTGACCTTGACTCTTTCGCCGAAGCCCGTCGTCTGCTGGACGCGTGGTCCCTGCCCGGCGCCGAGTCGGCTCAGCTCGCCGTGTTCGACAAGCTCGGCGTCGAGATCGTCGCGGGCGAGGGCGCGCGCGTGCGCGATCGCGCCGGCCGCTGGTACTGGGACCTCTACGGTGGCCACGCAGTCTCGCTGATCGGGCATTGCCACCCGCTCTGGGCCGCCGTCGTCGCCGAGCAGGCCCGTCGGCTCGAGTTCTACTCCAACCTCACCCCGCACCCGCTGCGCGCCGCCGCTTGCCAGGCGATCGTCGATCTCGCGCCCTCCAACCTCACGAACGTCTTTTTGACCAACTCCGGCGCCGAGGCGAACGAGACCGCGCTCAAGCTCGCCCGGCACCACACCGGCCGTACCGAGGTCGTGGCGTACGAAGGGGCTTTCCACGGGCGCACCGCCGCCACCCTCGCGGTGACGTGGAACGAAAAGTACAGGAACTACGCCGAACCCGGCTTTGGCCACACCCGGTTCCTTCCCTTCGGCACCGTGCCCGGCCGGAACGGCACCGCGCCCCTCGACACCACCGTCGCCGCGGTGATCATCGAGCCCATCCAGTCGCTCAATGGGATGACGACCGCCACCCCCGCCTTCCTCCGCGATCTGCGCCGCGCCTGCGACGACGCCGGTGCCCTGCTGATCCTCGACGAGGTCCAGACCGCCTGGGGCCGCCTCGGCACCCCCTTCGCCGCCAACTACTACGACGTCCGCGCCGACCTCCTCACCGGCGCCAAGTCCGCCGCCGGCGGTTTTCCGGTCGGCGTCACGCTCGTCGACGGCGCTATCGCCTCGAAGGTCAAAACCGGCGATCAAGGCTCCACGTTCGGTGCCGGGCCCCTCGCGTGCGCGGCCATCCTCGCCACCCACCACATCGTTCGCAGCGAGGGCCTGATGGCGAACGCCCGCGCCGTCGAGGATCGCGTCCGGCAGCGGATCGAACGCGATCTCGGCTGGCCCATCCGCGGCCACGGCTGCCTGCTCGGCGTCGTGTGCCCGATGCCCACCAGGATGCTCCTTCCCCGCCTCCGCGAGGCCGGCTTCATGGCAGGCGGCTCCGACGATCCGCACGTGATGCGGATCATGCCCCCGCTGAACCTCCCGATCGCCGCTGTCGATCAGCTCGCCGACGCCCTCGGGTCTGCGGCTTGACGCGGGGCTCTCGGGGTCCTCGGGGCGGCTCGGTCGGCCCCTCGCCGATCCCGATCCTGCTGTCGAACGCCGCTTTGAATTGGCGTGACTTCCGGCACCCCCCTCCGCCGCTGCGCGGCACCTCCCCCCGAAGGGGGAGGAGCGACCCGTCCCACGCCGCTCCGCGGCACCTCCCCGGTACCCCATGAGCACCCTCGAATCCCGCCTCCACTCCGCCGTCGCCCGCGTCCGTGAAAACTGGCGTGGCACCCGGCTCATCGACGGCCTTGAGCCCGGTCCTGCCGGCACCGCCGCGCTGCTCGACCTCGCGCGGATCTACCGGGCGAACCGGCTGGAGATCGGCCGGATGCGCCTGCTTTCGGGTCGCGCGGTTGCCGGCCTGTTCTTTGACCCGTCGTTGCGCACCCACACGTCGATGGAGGTCGCCACGGGCCGGCTTGGCGCCCACTTTGTCTACCTGCAAGGCGGGCAGGGGACCTGGGGCATGGAGTTCGAGGACGGCGTCGTGATGAACGGCGCCGCCGCTGAGCACATCCGCGAGGCCGCGCCCGTCCTCTCCACCTACGCCGACGTCCTCGCTGTGCGCGCGTTCCCGAAGGGCCCGAACCGCGATGAGACCGTCATCCGCGGCTTTGCCGCCCACGCCGGTGCCCCGCTGATGAACCTGGAGTCCGCCCTCTCGCACCCCTGCCAGGGCCTCGCCGATCAGCTCACGCTCTGCGATCTCGGCGGTGGCGACTTCAAGCGCCGCAAGGTGTGCCTCACCTGGGCGCCGCACCCAAAACCGCTGCCCCAGGCCGTGCCGCTCTCCGTCGTCCGCGCGGCCGTGCTCGGCGGCGCCGACCTGCACATCGCCAACCCCGAGGGCTACGACCTCGACGGCCACGAGCTGGAGCGGGCCCGCAGCTTCTGCCGCGACACCGGCGCCAGCATCACGCTCACCCGCGACCCGGACGCTGCCGCCGACGGCGCGCTCGCGGTCTACGGCAAGGGCTGGGGCGGCGACGACCACGAGGGCCACGCCGAGCGCGTCGCCGGGCTGTCGCACTGGACGGTAACCGAGGCCCGAATGGCAAAGGCCACGGCGTTCCTGCATTGTCTGCCGGTGCGTCGCAACGTCATCGTCACGGACGGCGTCCTCGACGGGCCCCAGAGCCGCGTGGTGCCGCAGGCGGCGAACCGGGAGCCGGTGCAGGCGGCGGTGCTTTTGAGTTGGATGTTGTAGGGGGCTACGCCCTCACCGCGCCCCGTGCCCGACAATGACGACCGGCAGGGTCTTCAGCAGCAGCTCGAGATCCAGGAACAAGCTCCACTTGTCGATGTACTCCAGGTCGAGCTTCATCCACGTCTCAAAGTCCACCTCGTTCCGGCCGCTCACCTGCCAGATGCACGTGATGCCCGGCTTCATGGACAGGCGCCGCATCTGCCAGCGCGCGTAGTGGTCCACCTCGCGCGGGATGGGGGGGCGCGGGCCGACGAGGCTCATCTCGCCGCGCAGGACGTTCCAGAATTGCGGGAACTCGTCCAGGGAAGTGCGACGGATCCAGTGTCCAACCCTGGTGATCCGCGGGTCCTTGTCCATCTTGAACACCGGCCCGCTCATCTCGTTCAGGTGCTGGAGCTGCGCCTTTCTGGCCTCCGCATCGACCACCATCGACCGGAACTTCAGCATCCCGAACGTGCGACCGTAGAGCCCGCTGCGCTCCTGCCGGAACAGCACGGGACCGCCATCTTCCAGCTTGATCGCGAGTGCCACGACCGCCAGGAGCGGTGCCGTCAGACCGAGCGCCAGGAGGCTCCCGACCACGTCCATCACCCGCTTCACCACGAGCGCATCGCCGTCCCGCGGCGTGGACGTGAACGACAGCACGCCCCACCCGTCGAAGTCGAGCAGGTCCGCCTGGGCAACGGAAAAGCCCAGGAAGTTCGCGTCCATCGAGAACGTGACGCCCAGCTCCTCGCACACGTCGGCGACGCCGCGCAGCGTGGCCGTGTCCCAGGCCCGGCCCGTCATGAACACCTGCGCGATCTTGGAATTCATCAGGATCTTCGGCAGGTCCGACACCGTCCCGAGCACGCGGATGCCCCCGACCGGCGAGAGCGTCTCCGCATCGGGTCGCACCACGCCCGCGACCCGAAGCCCCCATTCCTGGCGTCGCTCGAGGATTTTCAGGAACGGCAGGACCTCGTCCGCGCTGCCGACGACCACGATGTCGTAGGTCCCTTCGCTGGGGATGCGGAACAGCCGTGCGAGGAACAGGGTGAACACCGACGCGATCGAAAAGCCAAGGAGAAACGAGCGGGAAGTGGGGATTGCGGGCTGGAACACGAACTGCACGGCGGTCAGCACGAGCACGGACGCGCCGACCGCCCGCGCGATCCGCAGGAAGAGAACATCGCGCTTTACACGCCGGAGATCCTCGTACCCGCCGGTGAGATGGAGACAGAGGATCCAGATGGGAAGGATCTGCACGATGAGGTGCATCTGGTTCTGCAACGTGACGATGTGGAGCACCTCCTCGCCGGGCACCAGATCGACCTTCCAGATGTCGTGGATGTGCTCGCGGCCGAGCGCGACCAGCAGAAACGTCAGGCACAACGTGAGCACATCCACGAGCCGGACCGACCATCGGAGTGCGGCCACGGAGGCGCGTTGCATCGCTGGCACTATACCCGTTGTCCGACGGAGATAGGACCGCAACGTGCCCGCGCTGATCCCACCCGCAGCCCCCTACGCAGCGTTCGCGCCGCTCGCCGCACCCGTCGCCGTGGGAGATCTTTGGCTCGGGGACGGCGGTCTGGTCGCGATCCTGGGGCCATGCGTGCTGGAGAGCGAGGAGCGTGCGAGCTTCATCGCCGATGGCATCGCGGAGGTCTGCCGCCGGCTTGGGCTGAAGTGGATCTTCAAGGCCAGCTTTGACAAGGCGAATCGTACGTCCCAGGCCAGTTTTCGCGGGCCAGGGTTGCACGAGGGATTGGAGAGCCTCGCGCGCATCGGTCGGCGCGTTGGCGTGCCGCTGACGACGGACGTGCACCTCCCCGAACAGGCGCGTGCGTGTGCGGACGCCGTTGATCTGTTGCAAGTACCGGCGTTTTTGTCGCGGCAGACGGATCTGCTGGAGGCCTGCGGGGCCACCGGCCGACCGGTGAACGTGAAGAAGGGCCAGTTTTCGGCGCCGGGCGACATGGCGGCGGTTCTCGGAAAGTTGCCGGCTGGCCGGGTCATGCTGACGGAGCGGGGTGCCAGCTTCGGGTACAACGCGTTGGTCGTGGATTATCGGTCGCTGCCGACGATGCGCGGGTTTGGCGTGCCGGTGTGTTTTGACGCGACGCACTCGGTGCAGGCGCCCGGCGGCGGCGCGACGTCGGGGGGCGACAGGCGCTGGGTGCCAACGCTCGCCCGGGCCGCGGCTGCGGTCGGCATCGACGCTTTGTTCGCGGAGGTCCACGATAATCCCGACGAGGCGATGTCCGACGGCCCGAACATGGTGCGGCTGTCGGACCTCGAAGCGCTCCTTCGCGGTGTGTTGGCGGTCCGAAATGGCTGAATTTCCCGGCGGGACATTCAACCATTCTTCGTGGGAGCGGGCAATGCGTTAGCGGCGCCCGCCTCCTTTGCGGGGGGCCACCGCCGTGGAGCCCGACGTGTCCAGCCATTTCCTGACCGACAAGAGCCTCTCCCTCGAAAGCCAGTTTGGCGGCTGGGCGCTCGCCCGTCGGCGGGCGTTTGCCGAGCCCGGCGTCACCCCCCACTACGCGCCCGATCGCGGCTACCAGATCGAGCACATCGCGCTCGATCTGCGGCTCGACCCCGTCGCCCGCACCTTCGCAGGCTCCGCGCGCATCCGTTTCCACGCGCTCCCCGGCGGCCCGTCCACGTATGCGCTCGATCTTGACGAATTGACCGTCGACAGCGTCACCGACGGCGCCGGCGCGCCGCTCCGCTACACCTACGGCGACGGCAAACTTGTGGTCCCGGCCGTCGCAGAGGTCATCGTCGCGTGGCACGGATCGCCGCGTCGCGGCCTGTACTTTGTGGGTCCCAACCCTTCGGAGCCCGCGCGACTCCCCGAGGTCTGGAGCCAGTGCCAGGACGAAGACGCGCACTTCATTTTCCCGTGCTTCGATCATCCGGCGATGAAGCACGCGTTCACCACGACCGTCACGGTGCCGGCTGGGTACACCTGCGTCGGCAACGGGCGGCTCTCGCAGCGCGACGGCGACCGGTGGACCTGGGAGCAGGTCGAGCCGATGCCAGCGTACCTTTGGACGTGCGTGGTCATGCGCGCGGAGGTGGTGACCGAGGAGTGGGACGGCATCCCGCTCCGCTACGTGGTGCCCGAGGGTGAGCCCGAGGCGCTGGTCCGCAAGGCGTTCGCACGTACGCCGCAGATGATCGCGTTCCTTTCTGGCCTTTACGGGCGCTACGCCTGGCCGCGGTACGACCAGGTCGTCGTCCACGACTTCATCTTCGGCGGCATGGAGAACACCGCGGCGACCACGCTCCTTGACCTCGTGCTCACCGATATTCCCGAGCTTGAATGGGATCCAGACGAGCTCATCGTGCACGAGATGGCGCACCAGTGGTTCGGGGATCTGCTCACGTGCCAGGACTGGTCGCAGGGCTGGCTGAACGAGGGCTGGGCGACCTACACCGAGTACCTCTGGAACGCGCACGCGGTGGGCGCCGACCACGCCGCCTACGCCCTCTACGAGCAGCTTGGCAGCTACCTGTCCGAGGACGGCGGGCGCTACCGTCGCCCCATCGTCAGCTACATGTTCCGCGAGCCGATCGACGTCTTTGACCGGCACCTCTACGAGAAGGGCGCCCTCGTACTGCACACGCTTCGTGCGGAGCTGGGCGAGGACGCTTTCTGGGCGGGCGTCCGGCTTTATCTCGCGCGCCACCGCTACCAGACCGTCCACACGCGCCACTTCCAACGCGCGATGGAGGACGCGACCGGTCGCACGCTCGATCGTTTCTTCGACCAGTTTGTGTACAGCCCCGGACATCCGGCGTTGGAGGTAGCAGTTTCGCACGACGCCGGGATGGTCTCGGTGCATGTGAAGCAAACGCAGGAGGGCGACGGCGTCCCCAGCGCCTACGCGTTCCCGTTGCTCATCGGCGTTGGCGGCCAGGAACACCGGGTCACGGTCGACCAGCGGGAGCGCGGCTTTACGTTCCCGAGCATCGAGGCCCCGGCTTTCGTCCGGATCGACGGGGACTTCCGCATGCTCGCGGAGATCAAGCTCAAGGCACCCCGGAGCTGGCTGATCGCCGCTCTGAAGGGTGACTCAGGCGCCATCGGGCGTATCCGCGCCGCCAAGGCGCTCGCGGAAGAAGGCTCGTTGGAGGCGGTGGATGCGCTGTGCTCCCGCCTCTCCGGCGAGGTGGCGGAGGCGTTCTGGGGCGTGCGTGGCGAGATCGCCGACCTGCTCGGCGAGCGCGGCGGCGAACGGGCGACGGCTGCGCTGATCGTGGCGTTGGACGATGGCAGTGCCCGGGTACGGCGCCGGGTCGTGAGCGCACTGGGTGGCATCCGTCGACCGGAGGCTGCGGCGGCGTTGGCCGCCCGGAAATCGGACGTCAGCATCCTCGTCGAGGGGGAGATCGCCAAGGCGCTCGGCAAGCTGCGGGATTCGTCGGCGCGTGCGCGATGCGAGGCCCTGCTCCCGCGCGAGAGTTGGAGCGAGATCCTACGCTGTCGCGCGATCGAGGGCCTGAGCCTGCTCCGTGACGCTGCGGTGCTGCCGACGTTGTTGGACTGGACGCGCACGGACAAGCCCGTCCGCGCTCGGGCCGCCGCCTGTGGTGCGCTGGCGCGGATCGGCGACGAGGTCGAGGTCACGCGAACCGGTGCCGTCGAGCGGCTGATCGAGTTGGCCGAAGACGACAATTTCCGGGTCCAGGTCTCGGCGATCAACGCGCTGGGAACGCTGCGAGACGGGCGCGCGGTGCCGGTGCTCGAGCGGGCGCACGGGAGCGCGGGCGATGGCCGCTGTCGGCGATTGGCCTGGGAGGCGCTCGCGAACATCCGGGAGGGGCGGACGACGGCGGAGGGTCTCGCAGCCCTTCGTGGCCAGGTCGACGGGCTCGCGGACGAGAACCGTCGCCTGCGGGACCGCGTCGAGAAGGTCGAGGGCCGGCCCGCAACGCCCGCACCCCTCGCCGGCGGCAAGAGCTAAGCCATGTACAACCTCGCGATTGCGCTTGGTGGAAGCATCGTCCTGTTCGTCGCCGGCTGGGCGTTGGACGGCTGGGTCGCCGGGATCGTGCCTGCGTTGCTCGCGCTCATCGGGGTCTACATCTACCTGGCGCGTCGCACGGGAAAGCAGGTCGAAGCCATCTTCCTGCGTGCGATGGCGAGCTTGCAGGCGGGCGATGTGGACACTGGCCGGGCCGCGTTCCTGGAGGCGCTGCCGCTCGGGAAGTGGCAGTTCCTGGTCGCCGAGCAGGTGCACGGTCAGATCGGCCAGCTCATCTACCAGCAGGCGTGCGGAAACCTGATCGAGCACAAGTACACGCGCGACGCGGCCAAGAAGGCGCTCGGCGAGGAGAAGCTGCGAGAGGCGCTGGCGGAGCTGGCGCTGGCGTGGTCGCGCGACTGGCGCTCGCAGATGGTGCGCGCCCTTTGCTTGCACCGGCTGAACCGCTTCGACGAGCTCCTCCCGGTGATGGACAAGGCCGAAGGCGGCGGTGCGAGCGAGCCACTCTACTGGGGCATGTGGGCGTGGATGCTGAACGACCAGAAAAAGCGCGACGAAGCCTTGCAGATCGTCGGGCGTGGCCTCGCGGCGAACGCGGGGTCCAAGTCCCTGCTGGCCGTGCAGGAGGCGTTCACCAACAAGCGTCGGCCGGACATGACGGTATTCGGTGAGCAGTGGTACGCGCTGATGCCCGACGAGATCCCCAAAGAGCGGCTGATGGAGATGGCGCAGGCGCAGCAGGGGAAGGCCGGCGGCCCCGTCGCCGCGAACCAGCCGATGCCGCAATCCCGGGAACAGCGGCGGGCCGCCTCGCAAAAGACGTGGCCCCAGCCTCGCCGGTAGGCGCCACGCGCGACGCGTCCTCGTAAGAAATCCGCAAGGTCTACGACGGAGAGGCCCGTTTCGCAGTTGACACCGGACGCCGCTGGGGGGACACTGCCGGCGCATGGCCACTCGCACCGTCCTCGTCGTCGACACCAACCCCTCCACCGCGCAACGCGTGGCGGACGCGGTGGCCGCCTCGCCCTTCAGCGTGAAGTCGGCGGCGTCACTGCCCGAGGCCGATGCCATCGTCGACCAGTGCGAGATCACGGCGATCATCGCGGCGTTGACCTTTCCGAAGGGCAACGGCTACGACTTTGCGAAGTCGGTGAAGGCGCGGCAACCCGCGGCGGCCGTGTTCCTGGTCAGCGGCGGGTTTGAGGTCTACCAGGCGGCGCGCGCCGAGGCCTCGGGGGTCGATGGTCGGATGTCGCGGCCGTTGCAGCCCGATGCGGTTCGCAAGCAGCTTGAGGGCGCGCTCGGGCCGATCACGCCCGAGCCGGCTGGCCCTGCGGGTCAGGCCGAGGAGGTCGAGCCGATGTCGATCCCGGGCGACGCGGTCGAGCAGGTTGAGGCGGCTGAGCCGCGAACGCTCGCAGCGCGCCTTGCGACGCCGATCGGCGACGAGCGGCTTGGCAGCTTCATCCCGCGTGATTGGAGCCAGCTTCCCGTTGTCCGCGTGGACCCGAACGTGGTCGGTCCGGCGATCGAACGGGCGATCCTCGAGGTGCTCCCCGAGGTTGTCGAGGCGGTGCTTCGCAAGGCGCTGTCGAGCTCGCGCAGCTTCCGGGATCTGGTGGAGGTCGCGGTCGACGATGCCGTGCGCGATCAGGTCCCCGACATCGCGCGTCGCGTGATTCGCGAGCGGCTGGCTGAGATGGAAGCGAGCCGGACGGGCGAGAGCTGAAGCGCTATGGAAGCGCTGCCAGCGCGGCGGTGAGGCTCGCGCGTTTGTCCACTTCCCCCGCCAGCTCTCCGCGCGTCTTGGCCAGGAGCTGCGGCGGCGCCTTGGACACGAAGGCCTCGTTTCCGAGCCGAGCTTCCAGGAACGCGATCGACTTGTCGAGCTTCTCGATCTCGCGGGTCAGCCGTTCGCGCTCCTTGCCGCTGTCGAGCACGCCGGAGAGGTCCACGTAGACCTCCTCGCCGGCGATGACAAGGACAGCCGCCTGGTCGGGGCGGGCGCCGGGTGCGATGGTCACGTTGGCGAGGTCCCGGAGCGCCGCTGAGTGGCCAGCGAACAGCGTCGTCAGCGCCCCGGCGTTCGTCGCAGTCAGGGGGATCTTCGCTGCGAGGCCCTTGTCCGCGCGCAATCGTCGCACCGCTGAGATCGCCTCCTGCAGCGCGGCGATGGCGTCGGGCGCCCCCTGACGGGCGACACCGTCGGCAGCGCGCGCGTGGTCGAATTCGGCGCGCTTCGGAAAATTCGCGACCATCACGCTGCCGGCCTCGGCATTCCCGGGCAGGTTCCGCCACAGTTCCTCGCCGAAGAAGGGCATGAACGGGTGGATCAACCGCGACAGGGCGTGAAAGACGGTCCACAGGGTGAATTGCGCGCCGGCCTTCGCCGCCCCGTCCTCGCCGTACAGCGCGGGCTTGGAGAACTCCAGGTACCAGTCACAAAGCTCGTACCACGTGAATTGGTAGATCGCGGACGCGGCGAGGTCAAAGCGGTAGCCGTCCAGCGCAGCTCGCACCTCACCAACGCATCGGTCCAGGCAAAGCAGGATCCACCGGTCATACGGCCCGGGAGACGCGGTCGCGGGACGCTCACGCACGTGCATGTGCAGGAACCGGTAGGCGTTCCAGACCTTGTTCTGGAACTTGGACCAGGCTTCCACCTGCTTCTCGCTCCAGAGGATGTCGCGTCCGAGGCCGGCCATGCCCGTCAGCGTCATCCGGAACGCGTCAACGCCGACGCGATCGATCGCCTCCACGGGATCCACGACGTTGCCCTTGGTCTTCGACATCTTGTCGCCGTGCTCGTCGCGCACCAGACCGTGGATGTAGACGTCCTTGAAGGGCACGTGCCCCATGTGGTGCAGCCCCATGAACATCATCCGGGCGACCCAGAAGAAGATGATGTCGAAGCCCGTCAAAAGCACGGCGGTCGGGTAGTATTTCGCCAGATCCGGGGTCTTCTCGGGCCAGCCGAGGGTCGAGAAGGGCCAGAGCGCCGAGCTGAACCAGGTGTCCAGCACGTCCTCGTCCTGTCGCAGGTCGGCGCTGCCGCACTTCTCGCACGCGGTCGGGTCCACGCGTCCCACGGTCACGTGCTGACAGGTCCCGCAGTGCCAGGCCGGGATGCGGTGGCCCCACCACAATTGCCGGGAGATGCACCAGTCTTTGACGTCCTTGAGCCAGGCGAAGTAGGTGTTCTTCCACTGGTCGGGCCAGAACGTGGTGAACCCGTGCTCGACGGCGCCAACTGCCGGCGTTGCAAGCGGCTTCATCTTCATGAACCACTGTGTCGAGATCATCGGCTCGACGATCGCGCCAGAGCGTTGGCTCTTCGGGAGCGTCATCACGTGGTCCTTGCGACCGCGGAACAGCCCAAGCGCTTCCAGATCGGCCTTCACACGCTTTCGGGCCTCGAACCGGTCCAAACCCGCGTAGGAGCCGCCGTTCTCGTTCACCTTCCCGTCCGGCGTGAAGATCGAGATCATCGGCAGCGAATGCCGGATGCCGACCTCGTGGTCGTTGAAGTCGTGCGCGGGCGTCACCTTGACCGCGCCCGAGCCGAAGGCCATGTCGACGAGGATGCTGTCGCCGACGATGGGGATGGCGCGGTCGACGAACGGGTGACGCACCGTTTGCCCGATCAGGTGCTTGTAGCGCGGATCGTCGGGGTGGACGGCGACGGCCGTGTCGCCAAGCATCGTCTCCGGTCGCGTGGTGGCGACGACGATCTCGCCGCTCCCGTCGGACAACGGGTAGGCAAAGCTCCAGATTTCGCCGTTGACGCCCTCCTCCGTCTCGACCTCCAGGTCAGACAGCGCGGTCAGCCCCACCGGGTCCCAGTTGATGAGGCGCGTCGCACGGTAGATCAACCCTTCCTCGTACAATCTCACGAAGTTCTCGCGCACCGCGCGCGACAGGCCCTCGTCCATCGTGAACCGCTCGCGCGACCAGTCGCAGCTCACGCCCAACCGCCGCAACTGTCGCACGATGTTCCCGCCCGAAGACTCCTTCCACTCCCACACGCACCCGAGAAACTTCTCGCGACCAAGCTCCTTTCTCTCGATGCCCTGCGCGCGAAGCTGTCGCTCCACCACCCACTGCGTCGCGATGCCGGCGTGGTCCGTTCCCGGCAACCACAGGACGTTGTACCCGTCCATGCGCTTGTACCGGATCAGCACGTCCTGCAGCGTGTTGTTGAGGGCGTGGCCCATGTGCAGGTTGCCGGTCACGTTCGGCGGCGGGATGACGATGCAGTACGCCTCGCCCGGAGCGCTCGGGTCCGCCGAAAACACGCCTGAGGCCTCCCATTCCGGGTAGTAGCGGGCCGCGGCGGCGTTGGAGTCGTAGTACTGGGGGAGTTCCGTGGGCATCGGCGCGGCTAACGCAGCCCCACCCCCCTCGCCGCCCGGATACACGGGCCACGTCCGGAGCCTCGATGCCCTCACCCGCCCGTCTGCTTCCCCTCCTCGGCCTCCTCGTCGCCTGCAGCGGAAAACCCGCCTCGGACGCCGCAGCGGACAGCGGAGCCGGCGACACCGCCCCCGCCGGTCCCGCAGCGCTCGCGACCCTGTCGGACGGCGCCTGCCCCGACATGACGACGTCCGGCACCTCCACGTTCCAGTCCAGCGGCGAGGACCGGCAGGTCACCGTGATCATCCCCTCGTCGCCCCAGCCAAAGATGGCGGTCGACTTCTTCTTTCACGGCGTGACCGACCCGAGCACCACGTCCAACCCCGGCGGCGACACCGCAACGGGCCTTGGCCTCCAGGCTTTGGCCGATTCAACCAACACCGTCTGGATCGTCCCCGACGCGCCCGTCCAGAACCTGTTGGGCGTCATGAACGTCTACCTCTGGGACCTCGCGCAGACCGACGACCACGACCTCGTCCTCTACGACGACCTGCGCACCTGCGTCGGCCAGAACCTCGACGTCGACCTTTCCCGGCTGTCTACCGTCGGATTCTCCGGCGGCGCGCTCTGGAACACCGTCGTCCTCGGCAACCGCGCGGACACGATCGCCACCGCGGTTGAACTCTCCGGTGGCAGTGACGTCGTCGTCTCCGGGTACAACAACAACGCCCCGATCTCCGTCTACAATTCGCCCGTCACCAACATCCCCGTGCTCCTCACGACCGGCGCGGATGGCGAGGATGTGTGGCCGAGCAAGTCGATGGTGGTGGTGGACTTCTGGGCCGCGTCCAACACGCTGCAGGGAAAACTGTACGATGACAGCCACTTTGTCGTGCGATGCGCGGACAGCAACGGGCACGTGATGGGCAACAAGGACTGGAACATCGCGCAGGCGTGGATCGCCAACCAGACCTACGGCGGCGCGTCGGAATTCCAGGCGAACGGCCTCGGTTCTGACGCGAGCTGGTGCGCGGATGTGACGTCCGACACGGTCGACACGGGCACGAGCGGGTCCTGACGTGACGCGGGTTCGATTTGCTACGGCGTTCGCCCTCGGCCTGGTTGCGGGTTGCAAGCCGGCGGAGACGAGCGTAGCCCCGGACCTCGGGCAGGGCGTCGTCGTTGCGGACGCGGCGGGCGGTGTGTGCGTGTCCGTGCAACTGGACAGGTATGACGCGGATCATCGCGCGGCGATGGTGGCGGCGCTGCAGGGGATGGGGGTCGCGGAGATCCGCAACGATCTGCTGTGGTCGAACGTTGAGTCGGCGCGCGACGTCTGGGACTGGACGACCGAGGACGCCTGGGTGAACGCCGCTTCGAACGCTGGCTTTGGCATCATCGCAATGACTGCCTACGGCAACGCCTGGGCGTCGTCCGATCCGCAGGCCGATTCGTACTATCCTCCGGATGATCCGGCCGATTTTGCGACGTTCGCGGGAATGGCGGCTGACCGATACGCGGGGAAGGTGGTCCGCTTTGAGATCTGGAACGAGCCGAACTCCGGGTTCCGGTTCTGGAAGGTCGGGGATCCACCAGCAGTTTCGGGCGATCCGGTCGGGTACGCGAACCTGTTCGTGCCCGCCTCAGCGGCGATTCACGCTGCGAACCCGGGCGCCGAAGTGCAGGTCGGCGGCACGTTCTTCTTGCCGACCGGGATCATCGGCGGTGCGGACTTTGTGACGCAAGCTGCGGTGGCGAACGCCGGCTTTCTCTCGTCGGCAGACGCGATCGCGTATCATCCGTACACGAGCTACCCGCCGCGGGTCGGACCCGAGGAGAGCGGCGGAGATGCTGGCGAAGTCGCGATCTGGGACATGGACAGCGCGATGCGGACGGCGGCGCCCGGGCAGGGGCTTGTCATCACCGAAGCGGGCTGGCCCTCCTGGGGCACGGTCGACGAGCAGACGCAGGCCGACTTCATGCTGCGCGGGTTCGCGCTGGCGCAGGCGGACGGCGTGCGGGATTATTGCACGTACACGCTGGAGGATTTTGAGGACACGTCCAACCCGGAGGGCGACTTCGGGCTGTACCACTACGGGACGGCGCTCGACGCTTCACAGCGGAAGCCGGCTGGGGATGCGCTCCAGGAATTGAGCACGAACATCTACGGAATGGACTGCAACGGGCGCGCGGAGAAGGCGTTGGGGCTGCCGGATGGGGTGTTCGCGGTGAGGTGGTCGAGCCCGGCTGGGAACACGACGGCGACGATGCTTTGGACCACGTCGGGGACACAGACGGTGACGGTGCCTGAGGCTGCGGCGCTCTGTCCGGCGATCGGCTCCGCGCTCACCATGTCGGTCTCCGAGACCCCCCAGTGGCTCGTCGAACAAGACTGCCCCAGGCTCGAATGAACTCCGGCTACACCTACCGCTTCGCCGTTCCGCGCGACGCCTCGCTTATCGACTTCCTGTGCGGCGAATTCCCGCACTCCGATCGCGCGACCTGGCAGGCCCGCCTGACCGCGGGCGAGGTGAAGCCCGACGACGGCGGCAATCGCTCACCGAAAACCCGGCGTTTCGCCTGGCGACGGCCCCCGTGGGAGGAGGAGGCTGTCCCGATGACGTTCGAGGTGGTCTACGACGACGCTGACGTCCTCGTCGTCGACAAGCCCTCCGGACTGCCGACGATGCCCGCGGGCGGGTTCCTGGACCACACACTGCTGGCGTTGGTCCGGCGGAAAGCCCCTGACGCCAGCCCCATGCATCGGCTCGGCCGGGGGACGTCCGGTCTGGTCGTCTTCGGGAAGACGCCCGGGGTGCGCTCGCTTCTGCAGGCGGCGTGGCGCGAGCATGCTGTCGTCAAGACGTACCGGGCGCTCGTCGCCGGCGTACTCGCGGAGTCCGTCACGATCAACGCCAGCATCGGCCCGGTTGTCCACCCCCGGTTGGGCACGGTGCACGCGGCCGTTCCCCACGGATCCCCCGAGGCCCGCACCGCCGTCTCCCACGTCCGCCCCATCGCCCAGAATGATGGATCAACCTGGGTAGACGTGGACATCGACACTGGCCGGCCCCACCAGATCCGCATCCACCTCGCCTCGATCGGTCACCCGCTCGTCGGCGACCCGCTGTACGGGGTGGGCGGAACGCCGAAATCGGACGCTTTGCCGGGCGATCTTGGGTATACGCTGCGGGCCTGGCGGATCGTGTTTCCGGCGTTGGATGGGGAGATGAAGACGGTGGAGATCGAGCCTACAGCCGCGCCATCACCAGCGTAGCGCCGCTCCGGACGGCCTCGTACACCGCGATCGCATCGGTGCCATCGACCTCAGCGACCGTGAGGCCCGCGGCGCGGAACATGCCGTCGGGGGCGACCGGGCGCACGAAGGGCCCCGGCGCGGTGTACCAGCTCACGACGTACTGCACCGAGCCAGCGGGCAGCGCGACGATATTCCCCAGCACCTCCGCCAGCATTCCGTAGGCGAGGCTGCCGGTCCCGAGGAAGCACAACGCCGTCTCCCCGGCCATCGCCAACCCAACGGCCTGTCCCGCGCGCGCGCTCGGTGATTCGCCAGCCGGAACCACCCGATACGGCCGGGCGCTTTGCAGCGCATCCGCCGACGCACCGCGCAGCAGCGCAGCCCCGATCTCACGTTTTCCCGCGAGGATCCACGTCTTCTTGGAGACCGCCATCGTCGCACCGGCGATGATCGCCTCCAGCCCGCGCCCGGAGACCACGGGACCGTCCGCGTGCAGCGCTCGCAGCCGCTCCACCGCCGCGCCAAGATCGGGGTTTGTCGAAGCCGTTCTCGTCATCGGAGCGCTCGTCACCGCAGGTCCAGCATCAGGCTCTCGGGGTTCTCAAGGATCGCCTTCAGCGCGCTCACAAAGCGTGCGGCGACGGCGCCGTCGATCACGCGATGGTCGAAGCTGGGGGAGAGGTACATCATCGGGCGAACCTCGACTTTGCCGTCAATGGCGACGGGACGGTCGTGGATCTGGTTCACGCCGAGGATGGCGACCTCGGGGTGGTTGAGGATCGGCGTGGCGAACCGGCCGCCGATGTTGCCGACCGACGTGATGGTGAAGGTGCCGCCGCTCAGCTCGTCCGCGCGCGCCTTGTTCTCGCGTACGCGCTGCGTGAGATCGGCGATCTCTGCGCCCAATTCGGCGAGGCTCTTCTGGTCGACGTGCTTGATGACCGGCACGTAGAGCCCGGCCGGCGTGTCCGTCGCGAGGCCGATGTGGATGTCCTTCCGGACGACGAGCGTGAACGCCTCCTCGTCCATCACGGCGTTGACGGTCGGGAATTCACGGAAGACCTGCGCGCACGCCTTCATCACGAACGGCAGGTACGACAGCTTGATGCCGCGCGAGGCGCCGGCCTCGTTCAGCCGCGCGCGCAGGGCGACGAGGCGGGAGCAGTCGACCTCGTCCACGTAGGTGAAGTGCGGGGCGGTGCGGTAGGCCTGCACCATCTTCTCGGCGATCTTGCGGCGCAAACCGATGATCTTGATGCGCTCGTCGCCGGTCGCGGGCGTAGGGGTAGCCGAGGAGGCGACGAGAGCGGGCGGGGCGACGGGGGCGGGACGGCTGAACTGGTCGACGTCCTCGCGGGTGACACGGCCACCCTTCCCGGTGCCGCCGACGGCCTGGATGTCGACGTCGTTTTCGCGGGCGTAGGCGCGAACTGCCGGCGAGGCAGCGGCTTTTTGGCCGGGCGGGGGCGGGACGCGCGCGGCGACGGCAGCGGGGAGGGCGTCTGGAGTCGCTGGCCTCCCAGGGGCAGGCTTCGCCGGGGCAGCTTCAACGGGCGCCGTGTAGAGCGTCGCGGCACCAGCGCGCGCGGGAGGATCGGCCGCTGGGGCGGGTTTTGGCGCGGGCGTCGGTGCGGCGACCGGCGGTGTGTGGAGGGTCGCCGCGCCGGCTCGCGCTCCCGCGCTCCCGAGGTCGATCTCGACCAGCGGCGCGTGTACGCGAACGACATCGCCAGGTTGGCCGTGGGTCTTGGTCACCCGACCCGATTTCGGCGACGAGATCTCCACCGTCGCCTTGTCCGTCATGATCTCGCACATCGGCTGGTCCATGGCGACAGCGTCGCCCACGTTCACCAGCCAGCGGACGATCTCGCCCTCGACCACACCCTCACCGATCTCCGGCAATGGAAAAACATACATGGAAGCTTCAGTCTCCGGCGACAAGGGTGATGGCGTTGCTGATCTCGGTGGCCGTTGCACCGCGCGGCAGGGTCGTCCACGGGGTTTCAAGCTTCCAGAACACGGCGGCCAACGCCGAGATCCACGGCCCGTCGCCGACGAACACGAGCCGTCCGGCGCGCCCTGCCTCGGCTGCAAGGGATCCGTTGCCGCGGACCTCGACGACACCGGCCTCGACGCCGTCAGCCGCCGCCTTCTCGGCCCCGGCGAGCGCGGCCGCGAGGTCGCAGCCGGAGGCAAACACGGCCACGGCGTCGCCATCGCGGAGCCGGACTGGGTCGCCCAACGCCGCACCCTCGCCAGCTACAGGGGCGTCTGGACCGCAGTCGTCCACGAGCACGCAAACGCCCCCGTGAGCGAGCGCCTGGTCGAGCTGGTCCGCGGCATCGGCCTCGCGGCCGGAGACGTAGACCGGCACGTCCACGCCGCGGACATCCGTTCCGCCGGGAGCGCGGACGATGACCGTTGGCGCGAACGCACCGGCCGATCGCCCGGCGAGTCCGGCGAGGTCCGCGAGCGCGTCCCCAGCCCGACGCAGCCCGTGGGGGTCGACGACCTCCACCACGACGCGCTTTCCGGCGAGCGCCATTCCGGTCGCGAGCGCGACCGTGGCAGCCTCTGAGAGCGGCGAGGGTTCAGCCTTCAACGCCGACAGTGCGCCGTGCACGCCGACGGACTCGCCGAGTACCACGCCCCCGGCAACCACGTGCGCGAGGATCCGGGCCACGACTGGCCGGGCCGCGGGTGCAGTCAGGTAAGCCGGGTCTCCACGGGGCAAGCGGACTCCAGAGGCGCGAGGGATCTATCAAGAAACTGGGTGTGACGACCCTCGGCCGATCACGTTCAGATCGAAGCCTTACCGTCTTTTCTGAGGGGAGCGCCTGACCGGCGCCCCACTCACGGTCGGCCTTTGCGGCCGACCTCCGTGGGCGGGCTCCGTCGACTTCGGCCCTTGCCGGGCCGACCGGCGCCAGCGGCGCCGTCGTCGACTCCGCGTCGGGCGA
>CAIMSU010000165.1 GCA_903844155.1 uncultured Pseudomonadota bacterium
GCGCCCGACGCGGAGCCGCCGGCCGGAGCACTGCGACGGCGAACGCCGACAAGGCGTTCAGGCGGCGTAGCCCGCCCACGGAGGACGCCCGCAAAGGGCGGCCGCGAGTGGGGTACTCCGAGCGCCAGAATCGGCGGGCCATTGCAGGCGCTGGGCAAACATTCACCTCCTAAGTGGCTGAAAGTTCGCCATTGGCGAGAGCATTGGCCCCCCGGGAACCGCGGGGCCGCGCACGAACCGTGACGGAGGGCGTCTGCGCCGGCTGGCGGGGTTCGTGGCTTTGGAGCTGCGGGACTTCCGTGCCAGGATCGGCGGCGGGCCGGTGAAACGACACGTATAGCCCGAAACGCCGCGCGCAGGAGCGGTGCAGGATCAACGCGGCGTTCCGCGGGGATCGGGGATCGGCGGGAGGCCGAGCGAGCCGCCCAAAGGATGCCTGAAAGCCCAACCAAAAGCGCAGAGGGCCGACCCGGTCGCCCGGATCGGCCCTTGGTTCGCCGGGTTTCCCCAGCGATCGCGCGCTAGTGGTGGTGACCGCCGCCAGCGCCGCCGCCGTCGTCGTCTTCCTTGTGCTCGGCCACCATTGCCTCGGTCGTGAGCAGCATCGACGCGACGGAGGCCGCGTTCTCGAGGGCGGCGCGGGTCACCTTGGTGGGGTCGACGACGCCGGCCGCGTAGAGGTCCTCGTAGACCCCGGTCGCGGCGTTGTAGCCGAAGCCGCCGGTGCCGTTGCGGACCGCGTCGAGCACGATGGAGGGCTCGCCACCGCCGTTGCTGACGATGCAGCGCAGGGGCTCCTCGATGGCGCGACGGATGATGTTCACGCCGAACCGCTGCTCCCCGGGGGCGTCGATCGCCTCCAGGACGTGCTGGGCGCGCAGGTAGGCGACGCCGCCGCCGGGCAGGACGCCCTCTTCGACGGCCGCGCGGGTGGCGTGCAGCGCGTCCTCGACGCGAGCCTTCTTCTCCTTCATCTCGACTTCGGTGGCCGCGCCGACGCGGATGACTGCGACGCCGCCGGACAGCTTGGCAAGGCGCTCCTGGAGCTTCTCGCGGTCGTAGTCGGAGGTGGTCTCGTCGATTTGCGCCTTGATCTGGCTGATGCGGGCCTTGATGGCCTCCGCCGTGCCGCCGCCGTCGATGATCGTGGTGTTCTCCTTGCCGATGATGACGCGCTTGGCGCGGCCGAGGTCGTTCAGCCCGAGATTCTCGAGCTTGAGGCCCAGCTCCTCGGCGATGAGGCGGCCGTTCGTGAGGATCGCGATGTCCTCGAGCATCTGCTTGCGGCGGTCGCCGAAGCCGGGCGCCTTGACGGCGACGACTTGCAGCGTGCCGCGGAGCTTGTTCACGACGAGCGCGGAGAGCGCCTCGCCCTCGACGTCCTCAGCGAGGATGACGATCGGCTTGCCGGCCGCGTGGACCTTCTCAAGCAGCTTGATGAGGTCGCGCATCGTCGAGAGCTTCTTCTCGTGGATGAGGATGTAGGGCTCCTCGAGCACGGCTTCCATGCGCTCGGCGTCCGTCACGAAGTACGGCGAGATGTAGCCGCGGTCGAACTGCATGCCGTCGACGGTCTTGAGCTCCGTCTCCATGCCCTTGTTCTCTTCGACCGTGATGACGCCCTCCTTGCCGACCTTCGCCATCGCCTCGGCGATGATGTTGCCGATCTCGCTGTCGCCGTTCGCGGAGATGCTGCCGACCTGCGCGATCTCCTTGTTGTCGACGACGGGGCGGGACTGCGCCTTCAGGTCGGTGACGATGGCGCTGACGGCCTTGTCGATACCGCGCTTCAGGTCCATCGGGTTGTGGCCGGCCGCCACGAGCTTGACGCCCGCGCGGAAGATGGCCTGGGCGAGTACGGTGGCGGTGGTCGTGCCGTCGCCCGCGATGTCGGAGGTCTTGGAAGCGACCTCCTTGACCATCTGCGCGCCCATGTTCTCAAAGCGGTCTTCAAGCTCGACTTCCTTGGCGACGGTCACGCCGTCCTTCGTGACGACGGGCGAGCCCCAGGACTTCTCGATGATGACGTTCCGGCCCTTGGGTCCGAGCGTGACCTTCACGGCGTTGGCGAGGGTGTCCACGCCGATGAGGATCTTGTTGCGGGCGTTGACGTCGAAGAGGATTTCTTTCGCGGCCATGGTGATGACTCCTGATGAGGTTTTGGGAAAATTCGGGTTTCGAAGAGATGCGGGTATACTTGGGGTGTGGCGATCGGCTCTGCACCGCTGCGATCAAGCGCCCACCGGAACAACCGGCGGCCGGCAGGGGTTCAGCCGATGATGCCGAGGATGTCATCCTCGCGGAGGATGATGCGGTCTTCGCCTTCGACCTTGATCTCGGTGCCGGCGTACTTGCCGAAGGCGACGCGGTCGCCCACCTTGACGGTCAGCGGCGTGATCTTGCCGTCGTCTGCGGACTTGCCGGAGCCTACGGCGAGGACGGTGCCCTCGGAGGGCTTCTCCTTGGAGGTCTCGGGGAGGAACAAGCCGCCCTTGCTGCGGGTGGGCTCGTCGTTGCGCTTGAGGAGGACGCGGTCGAAGAGGGGGCGGACGTTCATTTTGAGCTCCAATCGGGGGTTCGTCGGGTCGTGGGTGTGGCGGCGGTCGGTCGGAACGGTCGCCAGCCTCGATGCGCGAGCACCGGGGAACGGGCACCTGATCCGGCAGGCCGGGGACGCGGGGACCGCGCCCTTCCGTGCGGAGCCATGGGTACGCACGCACAAAAGGCACGTCAAGGTGGGCGTGGTCTTTTCCCCGACCCACCGGGTTCGTTTTCCACTCTCGCCCGAGGTCATCCCGTGAGCGCTGCAACGGCCGGTCTGCTCGTCGAAGAGACGGATCTTCTCGGATATTTTCGCGATCGGGTGCTTGAGGCTGCGACGCGACAGCGGTCCGGAGTGAGCGACGGGGCGCAGCTCTACCTGGCCCAGCTTCTGACGGAGGTCGGGCATGACGAGGACGCACCGTCGGCGCGATCCGACGAGACCCTCGCCGAGCTCCACGTCAAGGCGTCGTTGGCCCCGCCCGGCGAAGCGGTCACGCTGCTGAAGCGGCTCGGCGACTGGTCGCTCCTGCTGACCGGCTTTTTTCGGGAGCACCTGGAGCGACGACGTCTTTCGCGCGAGTACTGCGCGCGGATGGGCGGAGGCGCCTACCACCGACTCGGGCGGATGTTCCCGGGCGACGACACGTTGGCCCCGGTGTTTGGCGAGCTCTCCGAGCGCTACCACGCCTGTTCCGAGGTGATCGCCGAGGTGCGGGACGAGGCGGCGACGCGCTCGGACGCGGACGTCCTGCGGTTGTACGAGGAGTGGCTGCGGACGGGCTCGCCGCGCGTTGCGGAGCGGCTCAAGGAGCTTGGCGTGGTGCCGGGGCGCCCCGGGACGGGCGCCTCGTAGCCCACAGCGATTTGATCGCTGTTCAGCTTGCAGACGCTCGGGGACTGGGTATGCGTTCAGGCAGGTCACATGCCCGGCTACGAGACTATGAACATCTGTGCGGCGCGGGCGTTGGCCTATCGGGTCACGGATCTCGTCGCTGAGGGGCGGCGCATCGAGCTGTACCGGGGGTCGCTGCGCTCGCCGAACGGCGGGCAGTATGCGACGTTCATGGTGGTGGAGACAGACGCTGGCGGTGGGGTTGTGTGGCAGGCGGGGCTGTCGTCGTTGTTCGAAGCGGCGGCTGCGACGTACACGCTGCTGCAGGTGAGGGAGCGGTATGGGTGACCGGGGGCCGGTAGCCCCGTGCCGCCTTGCCCGGGACCTGCCGCCCGCGATTTGACGGATTGACTGTGCGCGCGGAGCTCGCGCGCCACGAGGCGGCCGACCGCTCGTACTCCGAAGAGGGCGTTGCGCTGCTTGAACTCGCCGGAAGGGCGGTTGAACTGTGGGAATCCAGCCCGCCCCCCGAGAAGCGGCGGCTCTGGGAATTCCTCTGCTTGAACTCGGAACTACGCAACGGTCGGCTGACGGTCCACTGGAAGAAACCCTTCGATGGACTGGCTCAATTCATTGCTGGGGCGAAGGGGATGGGCACCGTTTTCGACGTTTCGGACGGTGCCCATCCTGAATGGTTGCGGGGGTAGGATTTGAACCTACGGCCTTCGGGTTATGAGTCGGGGATTATCGACGTTGGCGGCGGTATATAGTTGTATATACTGTGATCGGCATCTTGTCCACCGCGGCTGATCTTGCGGGCTTGGATGGACGTTGGGGTACGGGTAAGGGAACAGGCCGGCGGCGTGGGGAGGGGCATCGGCGCGCCACGACCCGTTCCGGTTAGTCCCGGGCGATGCGCCGCTCCTTCAACACCACCGGTCCCTGCCAGGCGGAGCGGCACTACATGCTGCCCCCGGAGGACCGACTGCCAGACCTCCTCGACTGGGTGGAGCAGAGCCTCTATTTCGTCATCCACGCGCCTCGGCAGACCGGAAAGACGACCGCGATGCTGGCGTTTGCCGGGCATCTTCGGGCGAACGGCGACGCTGCTGTGTACGTGACCTTGGAGACCAGCCAGCCGTTTCCGGACGTGGAGCGGGCCGAAGGGACGTGGCTCGCCGCGATCCGTCGGGCGGCCGAAGTGCAACTCCTACCCGTGCAACGACCGCCTGTAGACCTGCCTGATCGGGCCCTTGGCAGCCGCCTTGAGGCCCTCCTGGGCGCCTGGGCGAAGGCCATCCCCACAGTCCGAATCATCCTCCTCCTCGACGAAGCGGACGTCGTCAGCGGCGACGCGCTGATCAGCTTGCTGCGTCAACTTCGCGGGGGCTTCGCCACGAGAGGTCCCGGTCAGTTCCCGACCAGCGTCGCGCTCGTCGGCATGCGGGACCTTCGCGACTACCTGACCCGCTCGAAGGACGGCGCGGCGGTGAACCCGGGCAGCCCCTTCAACGTCAAGAAGGCGTCGCTGACGCTGCGGAACTTCACACGCGACGAGATCCGACGCCTCTACGACCAGCACACTGCCGAGACGGGCCAGGTCTTCA
>CAIMSU010000166.1 GCA_903844155.1 uncultured Pseudomonadota bacterium
AGAAGGTCCAAAACGTCGTCCCAGGCCCCGTCGATGAGATCAGCGTGCGAGGTAGCGGTCGAGGCGTGGCGGCGGCGGGCGGAGTGCATGCCGCAGACTCACCCGGAACTCTTGACGTGTCAAGTAAGTTAGCGCCTATGGGGCCGACCCCGCCCGCCGATTCCGACGCGACCGAGACGGAGAACGAGCGCAGCTCCGGTGGGTTCAGCCTTCATGATCCGGGGAGCGGGCATCCGGACGGCAAACCCACGTGGACTGGCGTGCTTTCGACCAGCCTCGGTGGTTGCAACAACGGCGAGTGGGACATCCAGGGCGGGGCGGTCGGTGACTTCGGGGAGTTGGATTGGTTGGTGCTTGACTTCATGCTCGCGCACGAGATCCCGAACGGGGCGCTCTGCGTGGTCGCGGGAGACGGGAGGTTGGTGTACTGCAAGGGGTTCACCTGGTGCGACCTCCTGACAAAGCATGGCGAGCGCGTGATCCGCACGGACGCGCACACACGGCTCCGCATCGCGAGCCTGTCCAAGGCGATCACGGCCGCCGCGACGATGGCCGCGGTCGAGGACGGCGTGTTCGGGGAGCTTGGCGTGAACGCGCCAGCTTTTGCCTGGGTGAGCGCCCTGGATTCGGACGGCATCCTGCGCGTGCCCGAGCTGCTGAACGTGCGGATCCGGAACCTGTTGACCCACTCGGGGGGGTGGGTGGAGGATGGCGCAGCGTATGGTGCATACCCGATTCTCCCGGTCGGGAGTCTCGTGACGTGGTACTCCCCGAACTTCATGCCCGACAGGAACGACGTGAACTTCGCGCAGACCTTGAACGGCGGGCGGACGCCGATCGACGCGCCCCTCATCCGACAGGCGACGAACGCCATCGGGCTGACTTGGGATCCTGCGGAGGACACGAATTGGTCCTACAACAACTACGGCTGGAGCCTGCTCGGGCAGATCCTCGCCGCCGCGACGGGCGAGGACTACGTCACCTACGTGCAGGAGCGGGTGCTCGACAGGATCGGCGCCACAGACAGTCAGTCGGGGTCGAGCGCGACGCGCGCGCCACGGGAGGTGCGCTATTATGGGGACCTGTTCCCAGACGAAATTACGGACGACTCCAGCAAAGGCAAATACCCAAACGTCAACGCCGACTTCGATGCGTGGCCGGAAACCGCTCCAGGCGCCTCCCCAGCCTGCGCGCCCGAGCTGCCGTGCGGGCCTGCGCCGTATTGCTACTTCCGGCTCGAAAATTCGCCGAGCGGGAGCGGTTGGATCAGCTCGATCTATGATTGGGCATTGCTGATGCGGGACCTGTTCGTCGGGCCGTCCGAGGTCCTGACCCCGGCCGGCATCGCCCAGCTCCTTGGCGGGGACGCGATCGCCTACGACGCGTCCAGGTCGCAGTACTACGCCTGGATGGAATATGACAGCGGCGACTTCTACAAGGCGGGGGACTTGCCGGGCACCATCGCCTGGGCGTATAACGCCGGTCCTACCTTCGAGACAAGGTGGGGGGAGCAGGTCACCGTGCGGGGCCCGAGTCATGCGTTCTTCTTCAATCGCGGGAACGGCGAATTGACGGGCTCGGTTGGAGGACCGTCCCCGAAGGAGGAGTTCAAACAGTCGCTCCAGGCCCGCATCGCCGAACTCATCGCCGAGGACACGAGCACTGCCGACCTGTGGGGCGGCGTTTGAGGCCGGCAGTGTTGGTGCTGCTGGCCGCGCTCGCGTCCGGGTGTGCGAAGGAAGCGAAGGATCCCGCGGAGGCAACCTCGGGCGCCTGCGGGGACTCCGTCGAGGCATTGATCGGCGAGATCCGCTACGCATCGGTTCAGGCGGCGGTGGACGACGCGCCAGACTCCGGGGTGGTGACGGTGTGCGCGGGCACGCACCACGAAAACCTGACGATCACCAACTCAGTGAACCTCGTGGGGGACTTGCGCGCAACGACGACGATCGACGGATCGAGGTCAGGGGCGGTGATTTCGAGCACGTCGCAATCCCTCGTGCTCCAGGACCTGACGCTGCAGGGCGGCACCGGGTACGTCTGGTCCCCGCCAGAGGTGAGCGGGCTGCAAACGGGCGGCGGCATCTACTGGCAGGGCGAGAATTTGGTGCTGGAGCGCGTCACGTTGCAGGAGAACACGTCCGTGCTGGGCTCCGCGCTTTACGCCCTCGGCCGGGCGGGCGGAGCCACCGCGGTGGTCGTCTCCGACAGTCATGTCTTGGACAATCTGGGGGTCGAAGGTGCCGATTCAGCCAATTCTGGGGCGCTGCTGCTCGACGGTCCCTTCTCGTTGACGGCGAACAACTCTGAGTTTTCGGGGAACGTCGAGGGAGACGTAGCTTGGTTCACTGCAGGCACCGACACCTTGGTCCGTCAGTTCGTCCCCACCGACACCCCCTGGTTCGAGTGCGACAGCGTCCACGACGACTGCACCTTCTCCGAGTAACCCTCGGTCAACGCAACACCGTCTGACTCCCCCGCTCCACCCGCACCCACACCCACCGCCCGTCCGCCCGCCCGGGCCCGCTCCCCGCCCGCGTGATCACCAATTCAACGTTTTCACCCGGTGGAACGACGGGAACACGAAACGGCGTCGTCACCATCAGGTCCGACGTGCCGAACGATCTCGCCCCCGTGGCGTCAACCCACGACGCCGAAAAGGCGACGCCGGGCGCGCCATCGCCGACCACCACGACGTCGGCGATGTCTCCGGCACCGTCAGGCCTCACGGCGTGGGTGCGAACGGACTCGCCAGCGTCGACCCGGTAGCCAGCCGCCTCCGGAACGTCGGGCAGCGGCGCGCTGGCGACGAGGAGGGCGGTGACCGGGTCCGCCTCGCGCCAGGGGCTGACCGCATAAAGGTCATTCGCGGCCTGTAGTTCACCGTTGTCGGCCAGCCAGCGTGCAGCCATGAAGCGCAGGGCCGGCAGCTCCGGCACGCGGTCGACGAGGCCGAGCCAGCGCGCCCGAACGCTGGCTGGACCCGGCACTGCCAGACCCGGTCGGCACCACCAGGTGACGCGGTGGCCCTCGTACTGGTAGGTACGGATCACCGTATACGCGGCCACGCGACTGCGAAACTCCGGCGTCCGCACATCGAGGTCCCCTGCGAGCCGGCGGACACAGGCGATGGCGTCATCGCCAACGTACTCGGCGTTGATCGCTGGGATGTTGTGATGGGCGCGGGCCGGGTCGGTCAGCCCCCTCGTGTCGACGATGCGGACGTCCCGGATGAGCGAGGGAACGCCGATGTCCCCAGTCTCCACCCGCCCGTTCGCCGGCACATTCTGCACGATGAAGTTCACGTCTTCCAGCAGGGGCGTCTCCAGACCATGCGCGGGGCCAACGCTCGCGTGTCGGCCGAGCGCGTCCAGCCCCGCGCGAGCGACGAGACCGCTCCCACGCGCCGGCGTGAACGCCAACAAGGGCACGGCGACGAGAGCGAGCCACCAACGCCGCGTCTCCCGCGGTGGCGACGTCGCCAGCGCTGCCAGTCCCGCGACCATCCCCGGCATGAGCATGCGCGTGTTCCCCATCCAGTCCCCGCCCATCCCGAGCAGCATGGCCAGATGAAGCGCCACGGGCGCGACCGCCCGCACGAGCACGCGACGGTCCGGCCGGAACGTGACTGCGGCCAGGGCGAGGATCGGCAGCGCGGCGACCGTCTCGATCCCCGCCTGCCTCAGCCCGTCAAAAGGGTCCAGACTTCCCGCGCTCTTCGCGATGACAGACATCGGCAGCAGGCTCCCGAAGACCGCCAGACGCCAGACATGCCACGCCGTCAGCCCCAGCGCGGCCCACGCCACGGGTCGTCGACCCGGTCCACTACGCCCCTCCAACGCCCACAGTCCCATCGCACCGACGACGTACACCGACCCCTCCGGCCGTGTCACCGCCGCCGCCATCAGCGCCGCCATCGCCCACCCCCACTCCCGTCGCGCCGTCGCGCCCCAGCCGACCCAGACCAGCAGCGTAAATGTCGTCGTCTCCATCCCCACGCCGCCCCACCACGCCAACGCCGGCCAGCACGCGATCGCCAGCATCAGCGCGGTCCCAGGTCCGCGTGGCAGCCTCCGGTGCGCTACCGCCAGGATCGCCAGCGCCGCCGCTGCCGAAACCCCTTTCGCGACCCACGTGATCGGCAGTCCGCCACTACGCCCGACCGCGAGCAGCGCCACCCACGACGGGTTTGAGTACCCCTCGATGCCCGAGGTGTAGTACGTCATCGCGCTGCTCTCGAGCCACGTGAGCGCATACGCGTAGCTGATGTACAGGTCGTCGATGACCACGTCTCTCGCCGCATACATCCCGAGGAACAGCACGAGGACCGCCACGGGGAGGCGAGCGTGCCGACGGGCCCAGGTCAGCGTCGGGCCGCCCGGAAGTCGTCGCCTTTCACGGGCGCGAACGTCACCATCTCGCGAAGCCGGCTGTAGACGCGCTCGCCGAGGCGCTCTTCGAGGGACTCAGTGCCAGGCTGCGCAAGCGTGTGGGTCGCGCCAGCCTTGACCGGCTTCGACGGGAAATTCGTCGTTCCAAGCAGGATGTTCCGACGGTTGTAGCAACGCGACACGATCTCGTCGATGACGTTGAGCTCCCAGTCCGTCTTGCGGCCCTTGCCAAGCTCGTCGATGGCGAGGACGGGGGTGCGGGTGAGCTGCGTGAGGCGGATCGGCTCGGCGCCAGCGCGCTTGTCGAAGGACTCCTTCATGAGCGAGAGCAGGTGCGAGAACTCGATGAACTGCGCCTCCACATGGTGGCGGAACACCAGCTCGCGGAGGATGCCACAGAGGATGTGGGTTTTTCCACGTCCCGGCTCGCCTTCCAGGACCAGGCCGCGGCAAGCGCGGTTGGCGTCGTACTCCTTGAGCCAGGCCCGGGCGAGCGAAAGTCCGGGTCCGGCGCCGGGAATGTCGCCGCGGTAGGTCTCCAGGGTGCAATGCGCGTGGCGCGCCGGAACAGCCGCGTTGTTCCACAGCGCGCACCCGTCGACGACCTTCTGGCAGCGACATCGGCCGACCCGCGACGGCGCGTTCGGCACCTGCACCTCCACGCGCCCGGTTCCGCCGCACCGCGGGCAGGTCCCCCGCTTACGCACGATGGCACGCGCGATCCCATCGTCCCCGACGACGTCGTAGCCGAGCCGCCAGTCCTCCCAGTGCGGGTCGTGGAACTCAGCCAAGCAGGCCGCCGGCGCAGAGGCGCGGGTACTGCCGACGGAGCCGCTCGCGGGCATATTCCTCGCAAAGCGACGCGCGGGTGGTGTCGTCAACGAGCGCGGCCACGTCGCCAAGGTCTTCCAGGGCGCTGGCGAGGAGGGTCGGGTGATGGGACGTCAGTTCGAGCCATGCCTCGGCAAAGAACATGCGGATCTTCGCCGCGAGTTGGAGGAACTCAGCCTCCGGCGGCGGGTCGTCGAGTCCGACCAGCGTAACAGCAATCTCCGCCTCCAAACCGGACGAATCAGGCCACGGCACGTCGTCGATGGTGGGTTGCACCACGGCGGTCCGGGGCGCTTTCGCCACTGGGCCGCGGCGCAGCGCGGGCTCGATGCTCCGCAACGTGAACGGGCCGCGCAGCCGCTTCGCCCGCCGATGGGCCGCCGTTTCGTCAATCGCCCGCAAAAGATCGCGCACGTGTACACCGCCCTCAAGCCAGTCCGCGAGCCTGCGACCGTCGCTCCCGGAGAGGAATGGCGCCCCGCCGCGGGCGCTCACCAGCCACGCACGCACCTCCTCGGCAGCGTCCGCATGGGGGTGCGTGGCCTCGTTGGAGCCGCCCAGCGCTTGTCTCGGCTCGGGGTCGGGGCTCGCTCCGGGTGCATACATGTCGCGGGGGTATTATCCTCCGCCGGCTACCGGAGCCCTCTGCATGCGCGCCCGCCTCCTTTCCGATCGTACGCCCGCTCCCGCGCGGTTCAGTGTGCTCCTCGCCGCAGCCCTCGCCGTGTCCTTCGTCGCACCAAACCGGGCGGAAGCCGCGGACAAGAAGGACACGAACACCGACTGCAGCAAAGGCGCCAAGAAGGACGCCAAGGGCAAGGATTGCCCGAAGGACGTCGAAACCTCGACGCCAACGCCCTCGCCCGACGAGTTCAAGGAGCAGGACGACGGCGACACCACGCCGGACCCGAAGCGTCTGGACAAGGCGGACACCCAGGACAACACCGATCCCGACAAGAAGGATGACGACAACTACTCGGACCCCGGGAAGGGCGACCAGCTCAACTTCACCGACGAGAACGAGCAGAACGCCGTGAAGCCCAAGGGTCCGGGCGAGGACACCGCCCAGATCTACCGCGACTTCCAGAAGAAGGTCTCCGAGCTCAACGCCGACGAAGAGCAGATCAAGTGGGAGGAGTACCTCAACAAGTACCCGAATTCCATGTTCAAGGATCGCATCCAGTCCCGCATGGACGACCTGTCCAACGCCATGTACGGCGAGCGCATCAAGGGGCCGAACGACACGGCAGTGGACGCCAAGGACAAGGAGATCCAGTTCGCGACCGGCTGGCACCTGATGGGCCCGGACCCGCGAAGCAAGATCTCCGCCGGCTTTGAGATCGGCATCCCAAGCTGGTTCGGCCTGCACGGCGACTTCGAATACCAGATCTTGCGGTCGTTCTCGGCGCACGCCGGCGTCGATCACGGCCTCGGCGGCTGGGAGATCAAGGGCGGAGCGAAGTATTCGCTCATCAAGTCGGCGCGCACCAACACCATCCTGACCGCCGCCGTCGACCTCGGCCTGGAGACCGCGCCTGCGAACCTCTACCCGACCGTCTCGCCGACGATCGCGTTCGGCCAGCGCTTCAAGGTCCTCAACGGCCTGGACGTCTGCGCGCAGGTCTCGCTGGTCCCCGAATTCCACCAGCCGCTCACCTCCCGCTATCTCGGCGGTGTATCCGCGGAATTGCGCGCCAACGACACGGTCTACGCGTTCGTCGAGAGCGCCGTGAACCTGAGCCCGGTCGACTCCGGCCAGTCCAGCCCGAAGCTGTTCAGCTTCGACACCGCGAGCTTCGGCCTGCGTTTTGTGCCGACAAAGCACGTCCAGGACAACGGCAGCGGCAAGGCCGAGATCGGGCTCGGCGCAAACATCCCGTACTACCACGATTATTGGTCACTGTATCAGGGCGCCGTCAACGCAGACGTCAACTACTACCTGTGAGCCGGGCCCGTGGCCGAGGCTGAATCGACCGTCGTAAACCTGCGCGTGCAGGTCATCGCGATGAAGTCGTTCACCCTCGATCTGCAAGTTCCCACCTACCTCCCCGCCCGCGATCTCACCCAGCGCGTGGCCCGCGACGCCGGCCTGGACGCGTTCTGGCCGGACGGTCGACGGCGCCTGTACTGGCTGCGCGCACGCGGACGGCTGATGCGCGACGAGGAGAAGCTCTCGGACCTCGGCGTCATCAACGGCGAGCTCGTCTACCTGCTGCCCGAGCCCCCCGCTGGCAGCGGGGTGATGGAGCAGACGCCCGAGTACCCGGTGAACCAGGGCTACGCCGGTGCGGGCTGCCTGACGCTCGCCGGCTCGCTGTTTTTCGTTGTGCTCTGGACCTTTTTGTGGGGCGCCGCGCTCGGCACGTCGAGGAGCCTATGGGTCACGTCGCTCCCCGGCCTGGCGCTCGGCCTGCTCTGCACCTCGCTCGCACGCCACGGCTGGGGCGGGCGCGGGACGCAGGTGAAGATCGCCTTGACGGCGTTTGTCCTGCAGATGTTCCTCTCGATCGTCGCTGTCGCAGCGCCGATCATCTTCGCGGATCAGCCGGCGCTGGACATGTACTGGCAGGGGTCACCGGGGATTCTCCTTGGAATGATCGGGGTTTTCATTGGCTGGCTCGCGTGGTGGGGCGGCGTGGAGCCGCTGCCGACGGAGCAGGAGGCGAAGGCGGAGACGGCGCAGACGCAGGTGGCGGCGGTCGTGAACTGTGGCATCTGCGGCCTCGCGATCGACCAGAAAGTGCGCGTCGAATGCCAGTATACCTGCGGGCAGCACTTCCATCAGGGCTGTCTGAAGGCCAAGACCTCCGTGCACCGGGGCGACGGGTCCAAGTGTGCGGTCTGCGGGAAGAAGGTGGCATGAACGTGCATTCGCTCTCGATTCGGCCGCGAATCGCGTTCTCCGGTTCGGCGGGGATCGGGAAGACGACGCTGGCCCGACGCCTCGCGGCGGCGCTCGGCCTGCCGTACCTCGCAGAGGGAATGCGGCAATTCCTGGAGGCGGGCGGCGACCTCCACGCGTTGGGACCCGGCGGTTTGCGCGACCTGGTCCTCCGCCTCTGGGAGCAGCAGCGCGCCGCCGAGGACGCCGCCTTTCGCGCTTTCGGCGGCTTCGTCTCCGACCGGTCCGCGTTCGACATTGGCGCGTTCTGGATCTACTACGGGTTCGCCGCGGACGACGCCGACACCCGCCGCATCTTCGCGGAGACGCAGGACCGCACCCGCTACGACGTGGTCTGGTTGCTGCCGTGGGGCGCGTTCCCGGTGGAGGCGGACGGCGTCCGGTCGAGCGATCCGTGGCGACAACTGCACGTCCACGTGCTGATCGAGGGCATGCTGGCGCGCGCCGGAGCGCCGGTTCGCCGGGTGACGGCCGGGCCGGTCGAGGCGCGACTGGCCGAGGTGCTGGCCGGCACGGCGATGACGGCATGACCCCAACCAGGCAATGTGTCCTTTCAAGCCGGGTCTTTCTGGAGCACGACGGCGGTCCCGCGCACCCCGAGAGCCCCGACAGGCTTCGCGTCCTCCTTGGCGCGCTCAACGCCCGGGCCGCACCGGTGCTGGAACGACAGCGGCAGGCCATGGCGAAGCTGGCGGCCCGGCCCGACCAGGATCCCCTCCTCGCCGACGCCGTCGCCGCAGTCCAGGCGGTCATCGGGATGGGCGACCCGGGGTGGGTGGAGGGCGGACGCGCCGCGACCGTCGCAGAGCTCGAACGCGCCCACGACCCGGCCCACATCGCGCAGGTCCTGACCATCGCCGCCGCCCCCGGCCCGTGGCCGCGTGACGTGGGGGTCGAGGTGCCCATCGGACCCGGCTCCCTGAAGGCCGCGCTGTGGTCTGCCGGGACGGTCATCGAGGCGGTGGACCTGGCCCGGCGCGGGATCGAGGTCTGGGCGCTGGTCCGCCCGCCGGGCCACCACGCAACCAGGCGGTTGTCGCAGGGGTTTTGCGTCTTCAACAACGTCGCCGTCGGCGCGCTGCACGCCCTCGCACGCCCCGTGGTTGACGGGCAGCCCGCAGGCGTTCCGCGGACAACCCGCGTTGCCGTGCTCGACTGGGACGTGCACCACGGCGACGGCACGCAGGACATCTTCTGGAACGAGCCCCACGCCACGCTCGTCTCCATCCACCAGCACCCCCTGTACCCCGAGTCCGGGGCTGCAGACGAGCGCGGCGCCCACGACAACATCGTCAACATCCCCCTCGGCTCCGGCAGCGACGACCGCGACTACTGCAACGCCATCGCCGACCGCGCACTCCCAGCCTTGACCGCCCGGAATCCCGACCTCCTCATCGTCTCCGCCGGCTTCGACGCGCAGGTCGGCGATCCCCTCGCCGGCATGCTCGTCACCCCCGCCGGCTTCGGACGCATGGCGGCGCTGGTGCGGTCCTGGGCGCAAGCCCGGGGAACCCCGCTCGTGTTCGTGCTGGAAGGCGGCTACAAGGTGGACACGCTGGCGGACTGTGTCCTCGCGGCGATGGGAGTGCCGGAATGACCCAGGAAGCCGAACCCGCAGGCGAGGTCTGCATCGCGAACATCGGGCCACGCGAGCGGCGCAAACGCATGTTCTTCGGCCTCGCGACCATCGGCATCGGGGTGTTCTTCGCCGCGTTCCTGATGGAGTCCGGCGCCTCGCGTTGGGTCCGGATCGCGACCGCCCTCCCGTTCTGGGCCGGCGCGCTTGGCGTCTTCCAGGCGCAGGCCCACACCTGAGTGGGGCTGGCCTCGCGCGGTCTGCGCGACATGGACACAGGCGAGGAGCAGATCACGGACGCGATGGTCCTTCAGGCCGTGCGCAAACAGGCCCGCGGCGTCCATCTCAGGTCGATCGCGCTGTCGATCGCGCTGACCGCCCTCGCCCTCGCCCTCCCGGCGGTCTGACTACGGGCCCTTGCCGGCCTGCGCCGAAAGCGCCCAGTCGTAGGGGATGATCTGGGGTTTCGCGTCGACCGGGATCGTGCCACCGTGGGCATCGATGAACTTGACCACGCCGCCGGTCGCGGCAAAATCGTCGGCATACCACTCGAAGATCTGGGAGATGTGCCAGGTTCCAGCGGCATCCTGGAAGACCCGAGCGGGGCTGGTGCAGAACTCCTTCGCGGATGCGTCCAGCTCCGCGTCCATCGTGGCGGGGTCCAAGGCGTGCTGGAGCAGGCGGGGGCAGCCGGCGGACTGGCAGTTCAGCGCCATGTGGAGCCGCGGGTCGTGGAACATCGGGCGAATGACCTGGTTTTCCAGGTTGTACAGGTTCATGCTCTCGCCGCCCACGGTGTACTTCGTGCCCGTGAAGAACCCCAGCCTGGCGTCATTCACGCTCTTGATGCCCGGCCGGTCGATGACGCCGGTGATGACGAGCGCGTTGTAGGCGTTCACGTAATAGGCGAGCTTGTCCCCCAAAGATGGGAACGTTTCGGGATTCTTCGCCGGCGAGACCAGGCCGACGTAGCCAACGTAGCTGTCGAGCGCGCCGCGGTTGGCGAGGATGCCGTGGTAGTCGAGCTTTCCGGTGGCGTCCACGTACCTGGAGAGCACTCCGGTGAGCAGGTCGTTCGGAAACGCGCCGGGCTTCGGGGCGTCGAGCGCCTCCGCCGGGGTGAGGACCGCCGAGAGGAGCGCGAGAGCAGCGCCAGCGACGAGCGGGGTAAAGCGAGGGAGGGACAAGCAAATCACCGGGGCTGGGAGCTGTAGGAACGCGCGAGGCGCATCGGATTCACCCCAACCCGGTAACCGAGCCGAAGCGTCCATCCCTTCACGATCGTCGCGGTCACCCCCTCGCCTGCCCACCGCCGGGCGCTGGTGACGATCCCCGGGCGGAGCACCGCGCACGACGAGACGGCCCGGGCGCGGTCGACGAAAGAAACGTCCTCAAACGCGGAGAGTGCGCCGAACCCGCCGACAGAGTCGAACAGGGCCCGGTCGCACCAGATTCCCATGTCGCCCGTGCATCGGCCCGTCCACCTGGCGCGGGCGTTCATCCATGCGCCGGCGAAAGCGAGCCGGGGGTCGTCCGAGGCCACGGTCGTCTCAAAGCAGCCCCAGCCGCCCGTCGCGCGCCTCAGGGCATCGACGGATTCGCCGGTCACCGACGAATCCGCGTGGAGAAACCAGCATCGTTCGTGGCTCGCCACCGCCGCCCCCGCGTCCAGTTGCAGCCCCCGTCCGCGCGCGCTCGTCGCTACCCTCGCCCCCGCACAGCGCGCGATCCCGACCGTGTCGTCCGCGCTCCCGCCATCCGCGACGATGACCTCGTCGACCAGCGGCAGCAGCGTCGCCAATAAACCGCCGATGCAGGCGGCCTCGTTCAACGTCGGGATCACCACCGAGATCGCCCTCAAATTGGCGCCCCCCGCACTGGTCACCGTGCCGCTTGCAGCGCGTCCATCCGGCGCTTGGCCTTGGCGCCCAGCTCGTCCGTCTCGCCCACCAGCGCGATCACCTGCCGGTACATGCGGATCGCGTCGCTCGTCTTGTCGATGTCCTCCTGGATCCTCGCTTCCTTGTAGATGTCCTGGGCCTGGGCGCCGAGCTCGTCCTGCACCTCGGTGAGCTTGGCGCGCGCGGCGTTGTTGAAGGGGTCGGCCGCGACGGCCTGCTCCAATTGCTGACGCGCGGTCGGGTATTGCTTGGCGTTCAACGCCGTCAGCGCGGCCTGGTAGTGCTTGTCGCCCTCGGACTTGAGCTGGTCCTTGGCGGAGCGGATCGACGCCTGCGCCTTGTAGTACTCGGGCGTGACCTGGTCGGGATCCTGGTTCATCACCGACTGCCACTGCTTGATTGCGCCGGCCTCGTCCCCTGCGTCGGCCAGCGCCTGGCCCCGGTTGTAGGCGCTGGAGAGGTCGGGGAGGGCGTGGGAGGCGGTGGTGCGCGATGGGGTCGGCGGCGGCGGGCTGGCCGTCGTCCGAACGGGGGCGATGCGCGTCTGGGCGGGCTCGGGCGCGACGGGCGCGGGGGAGGCAGGGGCGACCGCAGCGGCCACGGGCTCAACGGGGAGTGGGGCGACGGGCGCGGCGACGGGCGGTGGCAACGTCGTGCGCATCTCGGCGAACGCGATCTCCGTGCAGGCGCGGTAGCCCAACCGTTCAGCAACCGGATTCTTCCCGTCGATCTGCAGCACCTTGTAGAACTGCGCCGCGGCATCAAAGAACTTGCCTTCCGACTCCAGCTTTCGCCCATCCTGCAGCAGCCGCTCGACCTCCCCGGCCTGGGTGGGCGAGAGAGCGACGGTCGCGGTCTGTGTGGCCGCGTGCTGCTTGTAGACGACGGTGCCGAGCACGATGCAGGCGACGAGCCCGATCCCGCAGACGGCCAGCGCGACAACCGCCGCGATCGCCGTGTTGACCGGATTCGCGAAAACGCCCGGCTTGGCCGCGCCAACGGTGGGTGCCACGTCCGCCGGACGGACGACGGAGGGGCGCCCCGCAGACGGGTTCGGGCTCGCCTGGGGCCGCTGCGGGGCGAGGCTGTTGCTGGTCTGGCGAGGGGCTGACGAGGCTGACGACGAGGGCGTGACGGGCGCACGCGATGCGGTCGGTGCCGGAATTGCCGCTGGCGCGGGCTGGGTGGCACGGGCTTGCGACGCGGGCGTTGGCGGCGCGATTGGCGCGCGGGTGCGCGTTGGCGTGTCCGGCTGCGATGCGGCGAAGTTGGCGGTCCCCTCCCCACCCGGCGCGAAGAACTTGAGCTCGACCGTGCCGATCTTGAGCTTGTCGCCGTCCTTCAGGACCTGCTCGCGCACCTTGCGCCCGTTCACGAACGTGCCGTTGGAGCTGGCGCGATCCCGCACCGTCCACACGCCGAGATGCCCGACGATCTCGCTGTTCACCCGCGACGCAGCGGGCTCCGGAAGCACGATGTCGTTCCGCTCGCCACGGCCCAGCGTGATCGTCGCCTCGGCTGGCACCTCGAACGCCGTGCGATCCATGCGGTGGTTGGAGACGAGCTCCAGGCGCGCAAAACCGTCTTCCAACCCGCCGAGTTTCAACGTCGACGCGGTCGACATGTTCGCCTCGTCCGTCTCGGCCGCGAGCAGCACCTGCAAGCGGAACGGGTCGATGACGATCTCGTCGCCGTCGTTCAGGCGCTGCCGTTTGAGCCGGCGCCCGTTGAATACGGAGCCGTTGCCGCTGCCGTTGTCCTCGTACTCCACGCCTTCGTCGTCCACGTGGAGCTTCGCGTGGCGCCGGGAAACGCCGATGTCCGAGAGGACGATGTCGTTGTCGTCCGCCCGACCGATGCTCATCGTGCCGCTTTCAAGCACGATTCTCCGATCCGGCAAGCCCGGACGGCGGATGACGAGTTCAACGTGGGAGGCGGCCATGCAGCCTTACACTAGCACGGTTTGGGAAGGGTGGCGTTGGGCAGCGCTGCCGCGAGCCCGAGCTCACGGCCGCCAACCCGCCCGCACTCCTGAACCCGCGCGGGCTGGTCGAGGTGTTGAGCCAATCCACGGAGAACCACGACCGCGTGGTCAAAGTGGCGCACCACCGGCACCGCGCCGGCGTGGAAGCCATCGTGCTCGTCGATTCGCGGCAGCGGCTCGTCGAGATCCACGCCCGGAACGCGAACGGCACGTGGACGCTGGACGAACGGACCAGCGGCGACGTCCCTCCGGCTCTCCTCGGCCTGGTCATCCCGTTTGATGAGATCCATGAGCGGGTGACGTTTGACCAGGCGCCAACCGCGTAATGCGATCGTCGGGACGGATTACCGGCCAGCTTCCCGCCTGATGAACGGGAAGCGCTTCCCCCCGGCCACCAGCGCCCAGAACTCCTCCGGATGCACCAACGCCGGGTAGACCGCCAGCATTGCCGCCGGAAAGATCCCCAGAGCCATCGTCAGCGCAATGCCAACGTGGAGGCAAACCCCCAACGCCACCCACACCCGCAACGGTCGTTTCGCATTGATGAACGCCCGTAGCCTCCCGGGGCGCTCCCGCGTGTCCCGGTACCAGTAGACGAGCGGGATGAAGCAGGCGCTCCACTCGAACACCATGGTCGTGGCGGTCGCCAGTTGGGTCAGCGGGTAGATGTTGCCGAGCCAGGCGAACGGCCAGCGGGCGATCGCGGGGTCCTGAAGGATAAGGTACAACGCTGCGAACCCACCGAGCGGTGTCCACGACATCGCGGTCTTCTGGATGCCGGCGCAGAAGTACATCACCGAGAGTTGGAGGATCAACAGGTGGCGAGGCCACGCGGGCGCAAGCCGGCGGGTCCCAAAAATCACCGCGTCCAGACCGAACCGCCGGCCGCAGGAGGAGCACGAAAGGATGAGGATCACGTTGCGGATCAGCGTGTCGATGCCCCGGTCACCGAGCGGCAGTACCTGCGCGAGCTGCGCAGAGACGAGCACTGCGATGACCCCCGAGAGAGGCGTGAGAAACCCAAGTCCGAACGCAGCCGTGCAGCCGACCATCACGCTCCACGCGAGCCAGGCCGTTCCGGTCGTCGCTGGAAACCAGCGATAAAGCTCGGGGACGGGCGTCCGTGCAAGCGCGTCTGGAATACCCCCGCCCCGCTCGGGGGTGAACAGCATCTCGACGAGTCCAAGATGGGCCATGTCCAGAAAGTCGTAGAGAACGACCGTCGCAAGCAGGATTCGGACGACCGCGAGCACGACCGGGTCCTCCTGCTTGTCCCAGAGGCGCACCCAAAGCGCCCAAAGCGCTGTGACCCGCGCTCTCATGGAAGCACCTGCTCACGCGACCACACGCGCGCCTGCCGCTCGACCTCCGCCGACGAATCAGCAGGAGCATCCGGCCGAACCGTATGGAACCGCCGGAACGAGACGCGGACGAACGCAACGTCCGGATCCTCCCCGCAGGCACGCGCGGCCAGCCAGCGTGTGAGGTTGTTCCAGCTTGGTCCTGGCTTGTCCGTCTGCCCGTCATAGACGCCACGGATCCGTCGATACGTCAGGATGTCATGCTTCCAGGCATGGTCGGGGTCGAGGCCCGCGTAGAGCCGCTCCCAGGGCCCTGTATGCGAGCGTCGAACCTCCACGACGAGCTGGTGGGGGAAGGTGTCCGGGTAGGTGAACAGCCCCCAAGACTGGCCGATGCCCAGTACGCGAAAGAGCGTGTTGAACGGCTTCATCACCGCGTCGTACCCGCTCGACCACAGCGTTCCCGACGCAAACGCCCAATCGACGAGCTGGGCGTGCGTCACGTGGATCCCGACCTCCGCCAGGAGCACCCGCTGGGCCTCAATCTCCTCCGTGGCGACGGGCTCCTCGCTCAACGCCCGCTTCTGGACACCGTGGGGGATCGGCAGGGCCGTGATCCCCTCCACGAACAGCACGAGGGCCAGAAGGCCTGCGCGAGTAGCCGGCCAGGCCGTACCCCATCGGGCGACGGCGCTCATCCCCTGGGGTACCGCACAGCGACGATCGTGATCTCCCGCTTTCCCCGTGGACTCTCGAAGACCACGACATCGTCTGGCTCCCGACCGATCAACGCCTGCCCGAGCGGCGCCAGGTAGCTGATCACGTGGTTCTCCATGTCGACCTCGTCCTCGCCCCGAATCGTCCAGCTCTGCTCGGTGCTCTCCGTCGTCCCATCCGAAAACTCGATGTCCACCGTCGCCCCGAATCGAACCGTCTCGCCGACAAACTTGGATGGATCGACGACCTCGATCTTCTCCAACCGGGTCCTCAGAAAGTGGAGCCGCTTGTCGATCTCACGCAGCCGCTTCTTCCCGTAGAGGTACTCGGAATTCTCTGAGCGGTCCCCAAGGGAGGCGGCGTAGGAGACCTCGGCCGTGATCCTTGGCCGCTCCGTGTTGTGCAGCCAATTGTACTCGTCGACGATCTTCTTGTAGCCCTCGGGCGTGATGTAGAAGGCCATGCGCTATCCGCACGCCGATGTGATGGTGACGGCCCACGAAGGAGCGGGAGACGGGGGGCGACGGGACTGCATGCTGCGGAACATACCGCGCCGGCCCGCCGATCCCGGCGCTCGGCACACCTCGCGCCAGCCTCGGCGCTGAATTCCCGCAGTTCCAAGGCCACGTTCGCCGCCAGCCGGCGAGTACGCCAGCCGGCACGGTTCGTGCGCGGAACCGCGCACCGGGGGGCCATTGCTCTCGCCAATCGCGCGCTTTCAGCCACTTACGAGGTGAATGTTTGCCCAGCGCCAGCAATGGCCCCCCGTTCAGCGCAGGTTGAACAGCAGCACCTCGGCGTTGACACCGCCGCTGAGCACGACGAGGGGCGCATCTCCGGCGCCGGGATCGATGGAGACGGCGTCGCCCGCGATCATCTTCGCGCCGTTCACCTTGAGCGTGCCGCTGGCGACGTGGATCCACGCGGCGCGGCCCCGGGAGATCGTGTGTTCGGCAGACTCCTCGCCATCGAACAAACCAGCGTAGATCCGCGCGTCCTGATGCAGCGTGACGCTGCCCTCGGCGCCGTTCGGCGAGGCGATGAGCTTGAGCCGGCCGCGTTTTGAGGCCGCGTCAAAATGCACCTGCTCGTAGCCCGGGGTGTGGCCGGGCTTGTCCGGCGTGATCCAGATCTGGAGGAAGTGGACGGGATCGGTCTTCGATCCGTTGAATTCCGAGTGCCGGACGCCCGTCCCGGCGCTCATCCGCTGCACGTCGCCCGGTCGCATGACGGACCCGTTGCCCATCGAGTCCTTGTGCTCCAGCGCCCCCGCGAGCACGTAGCTGACGATCTCCATGTTCTGGTGGCCGTGCGCACCGAACCCCATTCCGGGCGCGACACGATCGTCATTGAGCACGCGCAACGTGCGAAACCCCATGTGCGCGGGGTCGCGGTAGTCGGCGAACGAGAAGGTGTGGAAGGAGTTGAGCCAGCCGTGGTCGGCGTGGCCGCGTTCGGAGGAGCGACGATGGCGCATTGGAGGATCCGGAGATGGCGAGTAGGGTAGACACGGCGCGGAGCCGCTCAAGGTGTGTAGCGTTCGACGCCGGGCTCGATGACGGGCGGGTCCGAGGCGATCCCCATGACCCGGTAGGCGGCATTGCCGAGCGCGAACGAGCCGTGCCCGGACGCCCCGATGTTCGCGACGGGGACGGCGCAGATCATGTCCGGGTTTGTTGCGACGGCGACCGGGTCTGCGCCGGGACGCCACTGATAACGTCCAGCGTCGGTCGTCATGATCACGGAGTCGGTGAGCGCCCATGCCTCAAACTGTACGGCTTGCAGGCTGAACCCTACGCCGCTGGGCGTCTGGGTGGACGGGTCGTAGGCTGTCCAGCTCGACCCAAGGGTTGGACTGGACGTATCGCAATTATCACAGCCCGCGCCGAGGAACAGCGCGTCCCCAAAGGAGAACCCGAAGACGCTCTCGTAGTCCTGCCCGTACCCGCGCGGACGGCTCCATGTCGCTGTGGTTGGATCAAACTGCCAGATCGCCGCGGAGCCACCGTGCTGCGCCGGCTCGCCGAGGAAGACGTAGCCTCCGGCGCTGGTCATGAAGGATGGGAACGTCGTGAACGGAAGACTCCCAAGCGGTGCCCACGTGCCGGGCAGGTCGAGCGCGTAGAACGCGTTGTCGAAGACGACGTACGCCGTGCCGTCGACAGTGGCGGCCAACCCGAGATCCGTGGAGAGCGGCGCATCCGGGAGCTGGGTCCACTCAAAGGTGGCCGGGTCAAACTGCCAGACATCCTTGAATACCGCCCCGTTCTCGCCGAGTCCGCTCACGATGTAGCCGGAGCCGCCGAGCGCAAAGCTGGCCATGCGGTAGCGCGGCGCGCCGGGAAAGTCGGGAAGATCCGACAGCGCATTCGTCGTCAGGACAGTCATGTCGCGGCTGACGGTGTTCGTCTGGCCACAGCCATTCTCGGCCTGGGTGGTGATTGTCCCCGACTCGCTGCCCAGCCGGATCATCGGGTAGGCCGTGGTGCCGCCAGACGTCACGGTAGAACCAGGAGGATATGTCCAATTGTAGTCGACGGGGTTGTCGCCAAGGATGTAGCCGACGCCGAGCTGGACGGGGTTGTCCAGATACTGCACGCCACACCAGCCGCCCGAGGCGATGTCGTTCCCGAAGATGCCGTCTGTGGCGATGTCTCCCGGCGGGCCAGCCGAGCAGTCGAGGTGCGCGCAGCCCGGTACCACGCCGCAAAGTGCCGGTACGATGAGGTAAAGGGATCGGAAGGGCATCGAAAATGAATAACACGAGCGTGCGGACTCTACGCCCCCGGCCGCAACGCCCCCGGCCGCAACGCCCCCGGCGACCCCGCCGACGGCTTAGGAGCGCCGTTCCCCCGAGCACCGCCTGCCCGCCGACGCCCGCCTCTACTTCCCGGCCACCGCCCGAAACCGGTCGCCGATCCTCGACGTTTTGCGGGAGCGCTTTGCACCGCCCGCGGGACGCGTCCTTGAGCTTGCAGGTGGCTCTGGCGAGCATGCCGCGGCGTTCGCGGCTGAACTTCCCTGGCTCACCTGGCAACCGACCGACGCCGATCCCGCTCACCTCGCCAGCATCGACGCCTGGCGCGAGTCGACGGGCCTCGGGAACATCGCTCCGGCCGTTCGCCTCGACCTCCTCACCGATCCATGGCCACAAGGCCCGTTTGACGCCGTCTTCTGCGCAAACCTCATCCACATCGCGCCCTGGGAGGTCGCCCTGGCAGTCTTGACCGGAGCTGCCGAGGCCCTCGCCCCCGGCGGACTGCTTGTGCTGTACGGGCCCTTTCGCCGCGCGGACCGCCCAACTGCGCCGAGCAACGAGGCTTTTGACGCGTCCCTGCGCGCCCGCGACCGGCGCTGGGGCGTGCGGGACCTGGACGCCGTCGTCGCCGCTGCACGTGACTTCGCCCTCGACGCGATCGTGGAAATGCCCACGAACAACCTAACAGTCATCCTCCGGAGAACCTCACCCTCATGAACATCGCCCGCGGCACCTTCGAGGTCATCCCCGTCTCCCACCCCCCCTACGACGCCGCCCCCGGCGCGACGATCGGGCGCACGTCGCTCACGAAGACCTTCGCAGGCGACCTGGTCGGCACCTCGACGGCCGAGATGATCGGCGCGCGCACGAGCACTCCGGGATCAGCCGGCTACGTGGCGATCGAGCGCGTGACCTGCAGCCTCGCGAGCGAGACCGGGCCGCGAACCGGCACCTTCGTCCTGCAGCACAGCGGCACGATGGCGCGCGGCGCGATGAACCTATCGTGCACGGTCGTGCCGGATTCGGGCACGGACGACCTGGTCGGGATCGAGGGTGCCGTGGCGATCACCATCGTCGACCGTCAACATTTCTACGCGTTTGAGTGGGGAATTCGCGTCGCGGGCACCTGACCCAGGTCAGTTCCGCCGTCGCCGCAGCGAAAACATCGCCAGCAACCCAACCAACCCGAAGCTCGCAGGCGATCCGCCGCCGGTAGCGCACGTCCCGCACCCAAGCGGATTGTTGCCCGTCTCCCCTGGCGTCTTGCCACCGTGGTCGCCGTCGCCCGTGTTCCCGCCGGTGTCACCGCTGTCGAGCACGCCGCTGTCTCCTCCGCCACTGTCGGTCCCCGTGTCGCCGCCCGTGTCGCCCACACTTGGGTCCTGCAACCATTCGTCGACCTTCCCGATGGAATCTTCGCTGGTGTAGCGTTCGCCGACCGCGACCTCCCACGCTTTGGAGCTGTCGCTGCCGGCATCGTCGATGAGGAGCTGGCCGGTGATCGGGCTTGCGTAGAGGAGGTCGAGGTGGGAAAGATTGGCGGTGTACGTGTCCGTGATGGTCGCGCCCCGGGCGGTGAGAGCGGTGTCGTCCAGCGCGGACGTCACAAAGACCAGACCGTCGGAAGGCCCAGTGATCTCGCCGAGCACCAAAGCGCCGGAGGCCAACCCCTGAACCTCGCCAGAGGACACGCCGACGCCGATGAGCGAGTCGCCGACTGCCGTCGCGATGATGGTCGAGAACGCCGACAATCCCTGGTAGAGCGCGTCCGTGTAGACGCTGCCAAAGTAGCTCGTCAGCATCGTCTCATAGGACGCGGGCATCAGCGGATTCTCACCGGCCATGAGGTAGATCGCGACGCTTGGGTCCGCGCCCTTCATGTGGAGCGTGGCAATGAGATCGCCGCCCTGCGCGACCGCCTCGTCGATGCCGTCACTCTTTGAATAAAGGCCGGTTCCCCCTTCGTAGGTCGTGTACCAGTCCTGCTGGAGCGCGTAGGTGCCAAGCCAGGGCATGTCGCCGGGGAGGGTGGGGGTCTGGCGGGCGAGGAGCTGGTCTTGGCCGGGGAAGAGATCCTTGCCGTCGGGGAGAAAGTCCTGGTCGGACAAGGACTCTGCGCTCATCGGGTAGACCGACGTGTAGGGGTAGTAGGTGTTCCAGGACGAGGGCGAATACGCCGTGTCGGACGTGAGGGACGTCTCGTTCCCCGAGGGCCAGCGGTAAGCCGTGTCGATGCCTCCGAGGGGGGTGGCGATGAATACGGCCCGTCGAACGCTGCCATCGTACGCGGTCCCGACGGTGTTGTATGCCTTGGCCGTGGTGGTCGTCCCCCAGTCCGTCGACGCCTGGTTGGACAGGTAGACCGCCGTCGCAATGCCGCCTTTTGAGTGGCTGACGACGTCAACGTGCGTCGCCCCGGTCCTGGCCTTGACGACCGCGACAGCGTCCGCGATCAGCTCTGCCTGCTGGAACACGTCGCCCTCGGACATGGGGAAGGTGATCGCGAAGACCGGCCGCAGCGCATAGTCAAAGTGGCTCGCGATCGTGATCATCCCGCGGCTGGCGTTGTCGCCGGCGCCCGGGACGAACAGGATCGGCGTGCCGGTCGCGAGCGCGATGTCGGGGCCTACGTGGAGCAGGAACGTGCCGGTGTCGGGCTTCTGGCTGCCAAAACACGTGGCGATCCAGGGGGCGTAGTAGTCGTTCGTCGGCCACTCGGTCTCAGAGTTGTAGTTCACTGGCCCGAAGAGCGTCGTGTCCGGGTCGCGGTAACGGGCGATCTCGGCCCACAAGTGAACGGTGCCGTCCTCCGTGTAGGTCTCCTCGCCATTGTAGACGTGCTCGGCCGTATTTGGGTCAAATCCGGAGGTGGCGAGCGCGGGCGCGACGAGGCCAGAGGCGACCAGGAGCGGGGCGAGAAGGGAGAGAGTGAGGATCATTTGGCCACCGGGTCGGAAGTATTGCTCAAGAAACGGTCGACCGCTGCGTTGAATCCGCGGGGATCGTCGTGCTGCACGGTGTGACCGGCCCCGGAGAGCAGGACGAGCTCGGAGCCGGGGATGCGGTCCGCCCCCGCCTGCGCGATGGCTTTGGTCGTTCCCCCCGTAAAGATCGGGTTGGGGATGAGGTGGTCGTCGCTCCCAAATACGATCAGGGTCGGCACGGCGATCTCGGGGAGCCGCGCCCAAACCGGGTAGTCGACCATCCCGGCGATGCTGCGGGAGACCGCGACGCTCGTCTGCGCGAACGACCGCTCGTGCCCCATCCGCACGCGCTCCTCGATCAACCGCTCCACGCCGTCGTCGTAGTGGTTGAACACGGTGGCGACGAAGTTTGCGCGGATCTCATCCTCGCTCGCCTCCATCGCGCGCGTGGGCGTCCAGTACCCCTTCATGAACGCCCCTGCGCCGTCGTTGAAGCGCTCCAGGCCTGCGGGTGCGGCGAGGACGAGCTTTTCGACACGCTCAGGGTGGTCCAGCGCGAGCGTGAGCGCGATCTGGCCGCCCATGGAGTGCCCGATGACCACGGCGCGGTCGGCCCACACCGCGTTCATCCAGTCACTCACGACGTTGGCGTACCAGGGGGGGGTATAGGGAGCGTCGGGGCGGGCGGACTGGCCGAAGCCGGGAAGATCGAGGGCGAGGACCCGGTGGTGCTTGGCGAGATGTGGGATTTGATATTCCCAGAAGCTCGAATAGCTCGACAGGCCGTGCAGGAGGACGATGGTGGAGGCGCCGTTCCCAGAGGGGGCTGCGTCCGGCGGCGCGCCGGAGTCCAGGTAGGCGAGGTCGATGCCGCGGACGGTGATGTGCTGGACCGGCAGCGGCGTCCAGATGTCGGCAGGTTGCATCGGGCCTTTCGCCGCGTAACGAGGCATGCAGGCGGACTGCATTGCTGCAAGTGCGAGCAACCCCGGGACGGCACCAAAACGGAGGTTCTTCGGCAACATCAGAGCACGATCCAGTCAAAGGTGCTGGTCACGACCCAGGGGTTCTCGTCAAAGCCGGAGCCGAGGACGACAGCGGCGTTGAGGCTCGCGGTCGCGAGCGGGAACGGGTGACCGGAGACGTGGGCGTTCAATTCCGTGCCTCGCATGCCGACAAGCGCGCCCGACAGAGCCGGCTGCGCGTAGCCCGCCCCGGCGGTGACGGTCATGCGATTCGGGATGGGGTCGAACCCCGCACTCGCCGACACACCAACGAGCCCAGCCCCGGCGTTGGACGGGTCATACACGACCGCGACCTGCCGGTTGATCGAGGATGGATCCGGAAAAAGGAGCAGGCAACCATGTGTAGTCCACGATGCCGCGGCGATGCCATAGCTGTTGCCAGTCACCACCCCTGTGTACGTCTGCCCGCCACCGTGCCCGGCATCGCCCGCGGCGTCGCCCGACGTGTAGATCGCCTCGGCCCGCACGACGCTGCCGGCCCCGGGCGCGTATCGAAAGCGCGCCTCGCCGTCGAAAAGCGTGCCGAGAACGGGCACGTCCGGCTTGGTGATGACGTAGAGGCGGCCGGTGTTGAGGAACAGGGAGCCGTTCGCGCCGAACCGCCCCTGATCAAGACCGGCGTTGTAGCTGGCATCGCCGCCGAACCACGCGAGCGCGGCGTCGGTGACCGGGGCGGCCTCGGTGCTCGTCGCGCTGGTGTCGCTGCGCAGATCGAGTCGGGCGCTGCCCTGAAGCTCCGCGAGAGAGCTGGTCGGTCCAACGGAATTCAGCGGTCCCGCCGTGCTGCCCGAGCGATCGCGCAGATACCAGGCGTGCGCGCCCAAACGCACCGCAAACGCCGGTCGCCACTCGGCGTCGGCCATCCAGAGCGTGACGTCGTCGGGGTTGGCGAGCTGGTCTTCGTAGAGGGTGTACGCGCCCGCGCGGTACCGGAAGACGTCCGATTGCACCCCGTAAAGCGTCGCTCCAGCAGCCTCCGTCCCGAAGAACAGCAGGTGCCCACCCGAGCGCTCCAGATCGTCGAGCTTCGCGGTGTCGGGGTCGTAGACCCCGTCCCCGACGAACTGCAGCCCGGCGACGAGGTCGGCGTGACTGTGGGCGGCGGACGGGGATCCTGGCGCGCCCCACAGGCGAAATTTCCCGTAGAGCCGGCTCGTCTGCAGGTTCACCTGCTCGGCGCCAAACCCGCCGCCCGTGTTCCCGCCCGTGCCATACGCGGCGTCTCCCCACACGAATTGGATGCGAAAGGCCGCGCCGAGCGTCGCCCGGCCGTCCAGCAGCCTTGGGGTGTACCGGAAGTACGTGCCGACACGTTGCTCGACTGCAAGGCCAGGTACATCGCCCGGATTCTGCACGGTAGTAGAGTTGGTGCCGCCGAGCGTTCCGACGATCTGGCCGTTGGCGTAGGCCGACCCCGTCGTCAGGTTGGAGACGCTCGGCTTGAGGTCGAGCACGCCGATGAACTCCAGGCCGGTCTTCGGGGCTGGCTTTGGTGCGGGGACGTTCGGCTCGGCGCCATCCAGATCCATCACCTTGTCCGGTTGTTCGCCGGTTCCGGGCCAGGCGGGGGCCTGCGCCAGGGCGCGGGAGAGGATCAGCGAGAGGGTTACGAGCAGCACGTGCATGTTGTAACGCAACATCGTTCATGCTGCAACATAGCAATCGCTCGAGACCGATGTTCCGGCCCAGGAACTACTGCCGCCGGTAGATCTGCACGTTGTCACCGGGATTCAGCCCGTCTCCGGCCGTGGACCCGAACCCGGTGGCGGGCGTCGGCGGCGTGAAGCCGTAGTCAGGGTCGGTCTGCACGACCTCGTACGTCAACTTCGAGCCGTCTACCTGCCAGATCCCGGAAGCGGTGGCGGTGTAGGGGGCTGACTGGGAAAGCGTGATGCTGCCGGGCACCGTGGACGTGTCGACGGCGAAGGTCCCGCGCAGCGTGCCCGACTGCCCGCTGGCGTCCGTAGACTGCACGTTGTAGCTGCCATCTGCCCCAAACGCGGCGGCGATGCTGACATAGTTGAACGGGTCTGCCGAGAGCAGCGGCGCGAGGTCGGCCCCCTGCGAGAGCCAGTCGCCGACGATGGACTGCGCGCCTGCGCCCGTGTCGCCCGCGGAGTCCCCGCCGATGTCGTGCACGCCCGAGTCGATGTTGCCCGTGTCGCCGAGCACGCCGTCGGTGACGTCGTCCGGAGCGCAGGCGAGGAGCAGCAGGACCGGGATCATGCGGTACCCCGTAGCTTCGGCTTGTCGATCTTGCCCGACGCCGTCCGGGGCAGGGACTCGCACACCGTCACCGTCTTCGGCAGCTTGAACCTAGCAAGATACGCCCGAAGCTCCGCGACTATCACAGATGCGTCAGCGCCCCCCTCGGTGGTTCGCGCAGCTTCCTCCAGCACCACGAACGCCGCGCCAACCTCGCCCCAGCGCTCGTCCGGCACGCCGATCACCGCCGCCTCGCGCACGCCGCTGCATCGCAGCAGGCTCGCTTCTACTTCGGCCGGGTACACGTTTTCGCCGCCCGAGATGTACATCTCCTTGATCCGCCCGCAGACCCAGAAAAATCCCTCGGCGTCACGCGAGAGCACGTCGCCGGTGTGGAACCACCCGTCGACGCAGCTTTTCGCGGTCGCAGCATCGTCCTCGAAGTAGCCGCCGCAGACCGCGGGACCGCCGAGGATCAGCTCGCCCGGCTCGTCATCGGCGCACGCGGACCCGTCGGGGCGGACGAGGCGGGCGCCGACGTGGTGGATGGGCAGGCCAACACTCCCGGCCTTTCGCTCCGCGTCCTGCGCGGGCATGGAAAAGCAGTTCGGGCCGACCTCGGTGAGCCCAAACCCCTGTCGCAAGGGGATGTTCCGGGCCAGGTAGCGACGGAGCAGGGGAACGGCGAGGGGCGCACCGCCGCACAATGCGTCGCGGACCGATTCAATGTTCGCGGCCTCAAATCCAGGATGTTCCGCCATCATCTGGAAGATCGTCGGCACGCCCATGAGGAGCGCGATCTGCTCGGCCTCGATCACGCGCAGCGCCTCGCCCGCCTCAAACCCGCGCGTCACCACAACGCGCCCGCCGCGATGCAGCAACGGCGTGGAGAGGCAGTTCAACCCGCCCGTGTGAAAGAGCGGGGTGAAGGTGAGCGTGCTGTCCGAGGGCGCGAGATCGCAGGCGAGCGTGGTGTTGACGGCGTTCCAGTGCAATTGCGCGTGGGTGAGCAGCGCGCCCTTGGGCCGGCCGGTCGAGCCGGAGGTGAACAGGATGACCCAGGGCCCGTCGAGCGGGCTGCCCGGCCCCTCCTGCGGATCCGCGTCAGGACCATCGACGAGCGCGATGGGGACGGGAAGATCGGGGAGCGTCGTGCGCAGGGACTGGAGCGTTGGGAGGAACGCCTCGTCGCCGAGAACCGCGCGGGGACGGGTGCGGGCGAGCTGGTCCGAAAGCTCGACCGGCGTGAGCCGCCAGTTCAGCGGGACGAGCGTAGCGCCAAGCTCTGCGCACGCAAAAAGCAGGGCGAAGGTCTCGATCGTGTTGTGGGCGAGGAGCGCGACGCGGTCGCCGGGACGGACGCCCTCCTGCGCGAGCCGGCCGGCCCATCGCAAGGCGCGCTCGTGTGCCTGCGTGTACGTCCACCGCATGCCGCCGACGTCGACGAGCGCCTCCGCCGTCGGCCGAAAGCGGGCGTGCATCGCCAGCCAGTTGCTCGTCGCGCTCATGCGGGGACTCGCCGCGCCCAACGATCCACGAGGGGGTAGAACGTGCGCGGACCCTCGGAACCGACGACGACGCCGATGTGGCCGCACTTCAAGGTGTGCGTCTCGGCCGTCCCGGTGACGATCGAAGCGAGCGGCAACGCCGCCTCGGGCGGGCAGATGAAGTCGCCCGAACACGTCACGACCAGGGTGGGGCAGCGGATCGCGCGGAGGTCCACGGGGCGCCCGTCAATGACCCACTCGCCAGTGAGAAGCTGGTCTTTCTGGTAGGTCGCGGCGATGAACTCGCGCGCGAAGCGACCGGGCATCGGGACGTTCTCCTCCAGCCAGCGTTCACGGGCGAGGACCCGCGCAAGCTTTTCGGGCGCGTCAGCCGCAGCATCGACCGCCCGGTACTTGGTGACGGATCCAACGGGGTCAAGCAGGTTGAACGCGGGCTTCATCACGTTGACCGGGACGAGGCCGTCCGCGTCCAACAGGCGCGGGAGGTCCCGGTCGACGTCGAGGTGCTCCGGCGCGACGAGGTCGCGAAACCGGCCGGCGTGCGCGAAGGCGACGGGCGTGTTCAGGGCGATGAAGCCCGCGATTGGCGTGTGAGGACCCGCAGCCGCCAGCCGCGCGATGCTGATGGCCGCGACGATGCCGCCCATGCAATACCCGAGGACGATGGCGCCGAGCACGCGATCGCCGGACCGACCTTGCTGCGCTGCACAATGCCGGACCGCGCGGTCGACGGCGCGGGGGAGCAGCTCGTCGACGACGTAGGCGACGCCCTCGTCGGCGTCCTCGGGCCCCGGCGTGCCCCAGTCGACGAGGTAGACGGGGTGGCCGCGCTCCGCCAGGGCGGCGCAAAGCGAGCGCCCCGGCTCAAGATCAAGGATGTAGGCCTTGTTGATGAGGGAGGGGACGAGGACGAGGGGGTGCCGATCCGTCACAACGGCGGCGGGCGCCTGCGGAATCGGGGCGTAGTACCGCACCACAAGCTTGTCCTGCGCGTGGACGACGACGTGCGGCGTCTGGCCGACGGGCGGCCGGGGCGTCACGGCGTGGACCGCCATGCCGCGGGCGATCTGGCTCCATGGATCGGTGGTCACGAGCCCGCCTGCAGCCACGCGATCAGCGCATCGGGGAGCAGGTTTGCGACGCAGATGCCGACGTGGCCGCCGCGGATGGTCTCGGTCGTCACGGCGCCGCCCCAGGTCCCGGTAAGGCCGAAACAGGCCGAAGCGGGCGCGATGTGATCGGCGGCGGCGGCGATCGCGTGCGCGGGTACGGTCGCGCGGGAGAGGTCGACAGGCGCGCCGTCCATCGTCCACCCGCCGGCGACGAGCGCGTTGTCGAAGTAGCAACGCCGCACATACTCGCGGTATGCCTCACCAGGAAAGTCGACGCCGTCGGCGTTCCAGTCCTCGAGCGCGGCCCAGAGCGTGCGGAAGTCTGCGTCCTCGATCCGCGACCACAAGCCTTGCCACTTTGCAGCATCGCCGGTCGGCCGCAACATGCGGAAGCTGTCGCGCATCAGCTCCTTCGGGTAGTTGCCGAGGCCGTCGACGAGCGCGTCCAGCGGGAAGTGGGCGGGCTTCGACCAGTCGGCGAGGCGGCCGGAGGCGTGGAAGTCCACGGGCGTGGCGACGGTGCAGAGGCGCCGAAACGTGGCCTTGCCGGCCGCACACGCGCGGGCGACGTGCATCGCAAGGAAGGTACCACCAACGCAGTAGCCGATCGCGTCAAGCTGGTCGGGCGCGTCCGTTCCGCGAGCCTCGGCCTGGGCGCGCGCGTGACGCAGCGCTCGATCCGCCATGCGCCATAGGGTGGCATCGACGTAGCGGGAAAGCGGGTTTTCGCGGTCCTCCGATCCCGGGCGGCCCCAGTCGACCACGTAGACCGCATGGCCCGCCGAAGTGAGCCGCTCGATGACGGATCTGCCAGGGAGCAGGTCGAAGATCGTCCACGTGTTGATCAGCGGCATGCTGATGAGGACGGGTAGGCCGACCGGCGCGCCGACCGGCGCGAAGTACCTCAGGCTGGCCTTGTTGTCGCGGTGCAGTACGGCGTGGGGGGACTGCCCGGTCTGGACCCGGAACGAGCCGGACGCGCGCGCGAAGAGGAACGCGCCAAGCTGGGTGGTGCGGTCCAACCTGCCGATTTCGGCGTTCACCGCCGACCCCGGCGAGCGCTGGCGGACGTGGCTGGCGCTTCGGTCGCGGCGTCCAACTGGGCAGCCGCAGCGGCGACCGGCGGTGTGCTGACCGGGGGCCCCTGCGACGACGCCTGCGCGGCGATCCGCGCCTCCGCAGCCTCAATCCGCGCCTTCAGCGTCTCCCGCTCCATGCTGATCAGCCGGTCCTGCACCTGAAGCAGCAGATCCTCCTGCGCGAGCAGCCGGTCCTCGACCTGCGTGACGATCTTCGTGAGCCGGACGACATCATCGCGCGTCGGGAGCTGCAATTCCCGCAGCGCGGCGTCCATCGCCGTTCGGTACTGCCCGCGCGCCTGGGCCATCGGGCCGACGGTCTTGATCGTCTCGTGGAACGCCGGGCTTTCGAGGACCTGGTCCCACCATGCGCCCATGGACTTCTCCCAGGTCTTGTAGAGGTCACCCTGCATTTTCTGGAAGTCGCCGTCGGTGGCGGTCGAGGCGCCGGCAAAGGGATTGGCGTAGGGGTTGGAAGGCATCGCAGGCTCCGTTGTTGCGATGCAGTATAACAACGGCGGAAAGATGTGCAAATGCACAACCGGACTACTTGCAGGCTGATCGGTCTAAACAGCTCCAACCGTCGCGTGGTGGATGAGGGCATCACGCAGGATCTTTGGGCAATTGTATCGGGTTCGAGCGCCGGCCGAGCGGCAGAGGGAGCCCCGCCGACGAGCCCTCGGTGATGCCCTCATCCGGGTCCGGGGTGTATCAAAAGTGACGTCGTCGGTTTTCGTAGGTATGAAAAGTGACGTCGTCGGTTTTGGTATGTTTGGGGAGGGCGTAGGATCAACCGGCCGTTCCGCGACAGATCAAAAACGGCGCAAGGCCGAGCGAGGCCGCCAAAGGGACCGATAGACCCCGCGAAAGGCCTATTTCTTGTCGACGAGATCAGCGTAGGCGTCCGGGCGGCGGTCGCGGTAGAACTGCCACGTCTGCCGGACCTCGTCGATCACGTTGAGATCGAGGTCCGCGATGACCAATTCGTCGTTGTCCTCGGACGCTTCGGCGAGGAACTGGCCACGCGGGTTGACGAAGTAACTATGCCCGTAGAACTTGCCGATGTTCCACGGTCCCTCGGTGCCGACGCGGTTGATCGCGCCAACGTAGTAGCCGTTCGCGACGGCGTGCGCGGGCTGCTCGATCTTCCAGAGGTACTGCGAGAGGCCGGCGACGGTGGCGCTGGGGTTGAAGACGATCTCGGCGCCGTTCAGGCCGAGGCAGCGGGCGCCCTCGGGAAAGTGCCGGTCGTAGCAGATGTAGACGCCGATGGTGGCGTACTTGGTCTTGAAGATGGGGTAGCCGCCATCGCCCGGTTTGAAGAAGAACTTCTCCCAGAAGCCCGCGACCTGCGGGATGTGTTGCTTGCGGTACTTGCCGAGGTAGGTCCCGTCGGCATCGATGACGGCGGCGGTGTTGTAGTAGACGCCGCGCATCGCCTTTTCGTAGATCGGGACGACGATGACCATGCCGTACTGCTTCGCGATGGGGGCGAGGCGCTCGGTGGTCGGGCCGGGGACGGCTTCTGCGGCTTCGTACCAGCGCTTGTCCTGGCTCGGGCAGAAGTAGGGACCGTTGAAGATCTCCTGCAGGCAAAGGATCTGCACGCCCTTCTTGCCGGCGTCGTGGATCATCGGCAGGTGCTTCTGGAACATCGCCTCCTGGATCGTGGCGACGGGCACGGTCTCGTCGTTGATGGGGTTGGCGCACTGGATGAGGCCGCAGCGGACGTTCTGGCTCATGGTGGATCCGGGTTCTTGAGACGTGGAAGGAACTGGCGACGGGCGAAAGGGACCGGCAGGGTATCACAATTCGGCCGTTCGGACGACGCGCCCGGTGGCACGCTCGTTGCATGCTGCGGGGGCATGACCAACGCAGACGTCGCCCTCCTAGCCCGCCGCATCCTCGACACGCACCACGCGCTCCTGCACGCGGAATTACCGCGATTGGATGCGGCGCTTGTCGGCCAGAGCCGTCAGGTGCGGGCGCCGTTCGCGCACCTGCGCCGCGTCATGGACGAGCACATGATGAAGGAGGAGAACATCCTGTTCCCGGCGATCCTGGCGCTGGCGGAGCGCGGGGAGTCCAGCGGGTGTGGCGTCGAGGGGCCGATCCTGCAGATGCTGGCGGAGCACGACGAGATCCGCACGTTGGAGTGGGCGCTTCGGGAGGCGTCCCGGGACGCGGGAGTGCATGAAGCCGCGCTGCTCGCCATGCTCGACGACCTCTCGGAGCACGCGCGCACCGAGGACGAGGAGCTTTTCCCAGCGGCGCTCGCGCTCATGGCGCCTGAAGGCCAGGTGCGCGCGGAGGAGCTTCGCCGAGGCGAAGCGTCCCGGCCTTCGCAAACTCGGCCTTCGTCGCCCGATTCCGCTCGCTCGCCTCGCCGGATCGTCCCCGCTGAGCCCGAGGTGCCCGCGCAGGCTCGTGTCGTCCGCAACACGCGCGGCACCTGCTCGGTTTGCGCCGTCGAGGTGCCCGCAGCCGTCGTGATCCTCGACGGCAAGGCGCTCCTCCAGAAGACGTGCCCGGAGCATGGCGTCACCACCCAGCTCCTCTCCCAAAAGGCCCAGTGGTGGGCCGATCTCGACCGTTTCTACTTTGACGTGAACGACGAGGCCTACGCACAGCGCGACTACATCGTGCGCATGACGGAGCGGTGCAACCTCGACTGCCCGATCTGCCTGGCGAAGGCCAACACGGAGGACACGCCCGACCTCGATCTGTCCGGCCTGGAGCGCCTGATCGCGACGCGCCGGGGCATCAAGATCGATCTGATGGCGGCCGAGCCCACGTTGCGCGAGGATCTCGAGGACTGGGTCCGGCGGGTGAAGGCAAGCGGCAACATCGCGGCGCTCCACACCAACGGATTGAAGCTCGCGAACCTGGAATATGCTCAGAGGATGAAGGCCGCAGGGGTCGATGAGGTCTTCCTGCAGTTCGACGGTCTGGACGAGCAGGCCAACAAGGCCCTTCGCGGACGCCGATTGTTGAAAGCGAGGATGGCGGCGTTGAAGAACCTCCGGAAGGTGGGGATCGCGACGAGCTTGATCGTGGTGATCGCGCGCGGATTGAACGAAAAGCAGGTCTCGGAGACGTTCCACTTTGCGCTGCGGCCTGAGAATGACCACATCCGCGAAGTGTTTTTCCTGGGCCTCCGCATGCTCGGGAGCGCCCGACACACCGAGGACAGCGCCCCGCTCGGACGCGCGCAAGCCATGATGCCCGACGAGCTCATCGACCTCCTCACTGAGCAGGTCCCCGCGATCAAGCGCAAGGACGTTCACGCGTTCAACATGCTCTATTTCGCGATGCTGTCCGCCTTCAAGGTCAAGAAATGCCTGTACGTGCAGCACTACCTGGTCGCGCGGCAGGGTGAGGGCGGGTTCATCCCCGCTGCGGATTTCGTGGATTTGAAGGCGCTCTCCGGCGCGGCCCAGCGCTACGCCGACAGCCGGAAGGCGCATCCGACCCTCGCGCGCGTCCGCCTCGCCGCTGAGGTCGTCCGTCAGGGCGTGATCTCGTCGCCGGCCCGCCACATGGCGCTCGACCTCGCAAAGCTGGAGACGCTGTTCGCGACGGGCATGAACCTCTCGCAAGTCCCGCCGCGGTTCCTGCTCATCGGGTTCATCACGGCCTGCGATCCGGACAATTTTGATTCGATGGTCGCGCAGAATTGCGGGAAGGGCGAACTGTCCGTCGACGGCGGGTTCACCGACTCGAGCGCCCGCGCGAACGTGCGACGGGAGCGGAGGTTCGCCGAGACGGACCGTGACCCGGGACCGCCGACGCGCTAAACCACGACGTGCCGTTGTTCACTCGGGTTTCTCCTCTCGTCTCGCCCGCCATCCGTACTCGCCTTGGTGTAGTGATCCGGGCGATCGCCGAGGCCGAGATCGCCGCTGAGCTTGGCCGCCACGACATCGAGGGCATCCCCTTCCTAGCGGAAACGGCCGAGGTGTTGGAGCGACGACTGCTCGGCATGCCGAAGCACTTCGCCATCGGGATGGCGGCGATGACCGTGCTTTTTGACGGCACCACCGTCTCCAGGGAGGGCGCCGCCTTCCACCGGCTCTCGGTCCCAGCACGCCAGCGTGCGCTCGCCCGCCTACGAGCCCTGCCGTTGGGCCCCCTTGGCAACTTCACCACGTTCTACGACCGGATGGCACCGTTCATCTTCTGGTCGCACCTCGAAGAGCACGGCCAGCTGGACCTGGCGCTGGCAACCGAGCGAGCCGGCCGATGAAGCGGATCGACGCAGACCTGCTCGTCATCGGCTCGGGGCCGGGCGGGGCGATGACAGCCTGCGTCGCCGCTGAGGCCGGCCGGGACGTGCTGATCGTCGAGGAGGGCAGCCACCACTCGGTCGACTCGGCGCCGAGCTTCAGCCTCGCGGAGATGGACCAGAAGTACCGGAATGGTGGGCTGAACGTCACTTTTGGGGGGACGAGCATCACCTACCTGGAGGGTCGGTGCGTCGGTGGGGGCAGCGAGATCAACGCCGCGCTGTACCACCGTCCGTTGGACCAGACGCTGCGCGAGTGGCGCGACCAGACGAAGATCCACGGCTTTGAACCCGCTGATCTCTGGCCACACTTTGAGGCGGTGGAGCGGGACTGCAACGTGAACCTGGTGCCGGGTGGCCCGGGGCCGGCGGCCGACCTGCTCAAGCGCGGCGCTGGGGCGATGGGCTGGTCGACGAGGGATATCGCCCGCTTCTGGTCGTACCCGGCGAAAGGCGAACCGCCGCTCGCGGGGTCGGGGCGGCAGTCGATGACGGTGACGTTGGTGCCAAGGGCGTTGCGGGCGGGCGCTCGGTTGATGCCGGACACCCGCGTGTTGCGGCTCACACGCGAGGGCGGGCGGGTGACTGGTGCCATCGCCGAGCGGAGCCGGGCGGGCGAGCCCCACGAGCGCTACGAGCTGCGGGCAAAGGACGTTTTCGTCTGTGCGGGCGCCGTCCAGACGCCGCGCCTGCTGCGTCGCTCGGGCCTGACGCACAACGTCGGCGACACGCTCCAACTTCACCCGATGATCCGTGTCACCGCGCACTTCCCGGAGCCGATGAACGATCTCGGCTACGGCGTGCCGACCGAGCAGGTCGACGCCTTCAAGCCCGCGCTGACGCTTGGCTGCTCGTACAGCTCCGTCCCCCACCTCGCGCTGTGGATGGGCGCTGAGCCGACCCCAGGAAACGCTTCCGCAAAGCTGGACAAGCTCCGGGACTGGCGCCGCACCGGCATCTTCTACGTCGCCGCCGTGGGCACGGGCAAGGGCCGAATCCGCGACCTCCCCGTCGTCCGCGAGCCGTTCATCCGCCTCCCGCTGACCACGGACGATCTCAAGCGCCTCGGCGAAGGCTTCCTTCGCCTTGGACAATTGCTCTTCGCCGCCGGTGCCGACGCGATCTCTACGCCCGTGAACGGCGGCCCGCCGATCCGCGATCGCGCCGCGCTCGACGCGGTCGCGAGCGCCCTGCCGCAGGGCAAGATGACCGTTTCAACAATTCATCTGTTCTCGTCGGTCCCGATGGGCGCCGACGATCGCGTCACGGGCACGGACAGCTACGGGCGCGTGCACGGGACCACGAACCTCTACGTCAACGACGCCTCGCTTTTCCCGGCGAGCCCCGCCGTCAACCCGCAGGGGACGGTGCTGGCGGTGGCGAGGCGGAATGTCCTGGAGTGGTTGGGGGGATGACGGCCATCACGGCCGAAAAGTGCCTCAAGAACGCCGGCTCCTCGACAATCCGGTAGCCGGGTATGTCGCCCGCCCGCCTCGCCACCCGCTCCGCGACCTCGATCACGTAGTCGACGTGGGATTGCGTGTAGACGCGTCGCGGGAGCGCAAGCCGAACCAGTTGCAGTGAGGCATGCGGGAACATCAGGCGACCGATCTCGACGCCGCGAACGCCACCTTCCAGATACAACGCCGCAGCCAGAGCCTGTCCGGGAAGCTCGTCGGGCGAGAGGTGCGGCAAAAGCGCGCCTGCATCGCAGAAGACGGCGTGGCCACCGGGGGGCTCGACGACGGGGATCCCGGCACGCTGCAGCCCTTCCGCAAAGTACGCGACGCTACGCGCCCGGTACCGTAGATAATCTGGGTCCAACGCCTCTTCCAGGCCGACGGCGATGCACGAGAGGTCCCTCCCTGCGAGGCCGCCATAGGTCGGGAAGCCTTCGCCAAGGATCAGCTCGTTGCGGAACTTCTCGGCGAGGACCGGATCGCGCGTGGCGAACAGCCCGCCGATGTGGGAGATACCATCCTTCTTCGCCGACAAGAGACAGCCGTCGGCGAGGTCGAACGCCGCGCGGGCGATGGCGGGAATCGACGTGTCACCCCACCCCGGCTCGCGCTCGTGGACGAACCAGGCGTTTTCGGCGAACCGGGCCGCGTCGAGCAGCATGGGGATGCCGACGGCGTGGCAACACGCGCTGACAGCGGCGATGTTGGCCATCGACACGGGTTGGCCGCCCGCCGCGTTGTTGGTGATCGTCAGGATCACGAACTTCGGGCGTTGCGCCGTCAACAACCGAACCAGCTCGTCCACGTTCAGGTCACCCTTGAAGGGCGAGCGGTCGGAGGGAACACGCGAGGAGGACACCGGGAGGTCCAGGCCGATAGCCCCCGCCTGCTCGATGTTCGCCCGCGTCGTGTCAAAAAGCGTGTTGCTGACGACCAGATCGCCGGGCTTCAGGTCGACGCGCGCGAGGATCCGCTCGGCCGCCCGCCCCTGGTGCACCGGGAACACGTATGGGTAGCCGGTCAGCCGCTGAACGACCCGTTCGAACTGCTGAAACGAGCGGCCACCCGCGTAGCTCTCGTCGCCGAGGAGCAGCGCGGCCTGCTGGGTCGCAGACAGCGCGCCCGTGCCGGAGTCCGTGAGCAGGTCGATGGTGACGGCCGTCGCGGGGAGCTTGAAGAGGTTGTGCCCGGCTGCCTCCAGCGCGGACTCCCGCTGGGCGCGCGTGAGCAGCGGGATCGGCTCCACCGCCTTGATGCGGAAGGGCTCGAAGATGGTGTGCCACGCCAGATCCGGAGACACGGCCCCGGGCCCGGCCACCTACTTGCTCGGGGGGAGGATGACCGCGTCCACCACGTAAACAACCCCATTCATGGCGTGCACGGTGCCGACGACATTCGCGTCGTCGATCTTGACCTTGTCGCCGGTCACGTGGGCCGTGACGGAGGTGCCGTCGGACATGCCGATCTTCTGGCCGTCCTTGAGCGTGGCAAGGTCGAGGATCGGAACGCAGGCGTGGTGCTGGACGATGGCCTTGAGCTGGGCCTTGTTCTCGGGCTTCAGCAGGGTGTCGAGCGTGCCGGGCGGCAGCTTCGCAAAAGCCTCGTTGGTTGGGGCGAAGACGGTGTAGATGCCGCCGGGGCTGCCGAGCGCGGGGGCCAGGTCGGTCGCCTTCACGGCCGCGACGAGCGTGGAGTGGTCGGGCGAGCCCAGCGCCACGTCGAGGACGGTCTTTTCGGCGTCCGACTTGGGTGTTGCGGGCGCGACGTACTCGGCCTGCTTTGCCGCGGGTTTGGGCGCGGCGACGGACGCCGCGGCGGGAGCGGCGGGCTCGTTGTTGCAGGCGGCGAGCACGACGAAGGCGAGGATGGAAATCGAGCGGAACATGGCTTTCTCCAGAGGGATCTCCGGCGAAGCAAGGAGCGTGCCAGTGGAGGTTTCAGGCTGGAGGCTGGAGGCTTCAGGCTGGAGGCTTCAGGCTGGGGGCTTCACGCTGGAGGCTTCAGGCTGGGGGCTTTGGGCGACTGCTCCGCATCGCGGCGTCCTCACCGCTGGCGGCGGAGGCCTCCCCGGTTTTCTCGCTCGCGGTCGAGTGAGCGGGCTCACCTCTCCCCAAACCGTGTCATTCCACCCACCCCGCTGGGCGTCCCTACCCTCGGTCGGGTGACGGATCGACGCCGGACGAGACATCGAGCAGCAGCTCTGCGCCGTCCTCCAGCGCCATCGTGCCAGGGGGCGCGTCGGCCAGCGCGACCGCCAGCGGGCGCACGGGGAGCCCGAGCTTGCGGCGGATCGGGCCCGTCAGATCGGCGATCACTCGGTGCGGCGCGTCAAACGCGGAGAGCATGCGCCCCGTGGCGCCCTCGTCGTCGTAGTCGGTGCCTGCGACGACGACGTCGGCCGGGCTGGCCCAGCGCGCGATCGCGTCGACATCCGCGGGGGTCGCGAAGCGGTGCAGGGCCTGAGAGAGCAGCGCGACCCGGACTCCGCCGCGCTCCAGGGTCAACATCACCGGTGGCACCTTCGGGCGCGTTCGCAGGAACGCCAACCTCCCAAGGGCGAGCACGGGATTCCTCGCCGCCGACCACGTCTTTCGCAACGCCTCCGCGGGGGTGGCATAGGGAATCGGCTCAAACGCCCGCGCGCGGACGCGGAACCCTGCGACCGTCACTGGCCCCGCCTCCGACAGGCAGACGCCCTCTCTCGCCAGCCACGCCAACACGGCCGGCAACGCCGCAAGCCGGCCGGTCCCCGCCTTCACCCCCGACACCCGCTCGCGCTCCGTCCACGTCACCACGGCGGGCTCGTCCCCCGGCAACGTAGGCGGATCCACGCAGATCGCGGCACCGGCCCACTCCAGACGCAGCCCGCTGTAGCCGAGGTGGCGCACCGCCAGCCAGCCAACGCCAAGCTCGGCCGGGCCGCGCCCGGAGGCCTGCGGGCCGCCGGCGGGGATCAGTGCGCCTCCGCCGCCCGCGGCCGGCAGGACAAGAACGTGCCATGCCGTTTGAGCTCGTCCAACCGGCATGACCACACGAGCTGACCGTCGTGCACCGTCATGTCCGGGCACCCGTCGCACATGTTCGCCTCGCCGTCGGCCATGTGGTCGATCGGCTGGATGAACGCGATGGATTGGAAGTGGAGCGCCTGAACGACGCGACCAGGGTGACGGGCCACCGTCTTGACCCAGTCCTTCGCCGCCCGACGCACCCCCGCGTCCACCGGCGCGAACCCCGCCAGCATCGCCTTTCCCTGTGAGAGGAGCCGCGGGTCCGAATAGGCCAGGTATCGACCCGCGAAAAAGTGATGCCCCGTCTGGATCAGCTCCATGAAGCGCTTGCCGACGTAGCCATGCACGCGACCGTCCTTCCCCGGCGTCCCCACCCGTCCCACGAGCGTCCACTTAAAGCTCGACGGATCCTTCGTCCCGCCAAGGTAGGCGGCAGCGTCAAAATCGGGCTCCTGCTCGCGGATGAGCGCGATGAGCTCCGGCGTGGTCATCGGCGCCGGGTTCTTCTCCTGGTCGTAGTAGATCACCTCGTCCATCGCCACTTCTTTCGGGCCGGCGTGGTAGGTGAACTCCCGACTGCGGGCGGTGCGGAAGAGGATGAAGACCATGGAGTGCACGATGTCGATGTGCTCCTGCGCCCATCGCACCAGCCTTGGGACGTGCTTCGCGGTGTCCCGGTACACGGTCATGTTGAACGCGCACGACAGTCCGCCCTCCCGCTGGACCATCTCCGCAAAATGGAGCCGCAACGCGCATAGCTCCAGCTCGTCCCTGTTCTTCCAGTTCGGCCGCCCCTGCCCCGAGTCGATGTGGAACGTCACCCCATGCAGGCCAGCCATGCGGAGGTCGTGCAGGAACTCCGGCGTCATCGCGTGGCCGTTCGTGTTCACGACCGGCTTCAAGTTGTACTCATCCCGGATCATCCGGACGATGTCGACGATCTGGGGGTGGGTGAGCGGGTCGCCGCCCGCGATGGACATCGAGTCCATCTTGCGCTTGGCCGTGAACACGTCCATGTCGGAGCGGACCTGATCGAGCGTCTTGTGGCTGTCGTGCTCGTTTGTAGAGTAGCAACCTTCACAATAGATGTTGCACTTCTTCGTGGGCTCCAGCCAGGAGAGCACGTTGTCGTTCAGCGTCCACGGGAGGCGGTAGTAATTGGCGGGATCCATGAAAAACTCCGGTCAGAACTGAATGGTTCGCTCGAAGAGCGGCAGGTCGGCGAGGTGGCCGCGGCCGGCGTAGAACTCGCGCCACAGGCGGATGTAGGCGGCGTGGAGCGCTTCCGGGCTCATCTTCGCCGGTTGGAACACGACATTCGCGTCGTTGTACTTCGACCAGTCGCGGTGGAGGATCCGGTCCTCGGTGAGGAGGCGGTACCAGGAGGGCGTGCCGGGGTAGGGCGTGAAGATGGCAAATTCAGCCTTGCGAATCCCGCTGCGGTCCGCGAAGTCGAGCATCCTGTCGACCGTGCCCTCGTCGTCGTCGTCGAGGCCGATGAGGAAAGACGTGTAGGGCTCGATGCCGACGTCGTGGCACTTGGCGATGGCCGCCTCGGCGCGGGCGAGGGCCTTGGCGTCCTGCCCGGTGAACGCGCGTGTCGTGACCGGGTCAAAGCCGCCGACAAGGTAGAACATGTCGACCCCTGCGGTCTTCGCTTTCTGCAGGAACGACGTGGAGGTTGCGAGGATCATCGGCATGGAGATGCCGGCGTAGCTGATCTGCGCGGCAGTCCCGCCCGCAACCGCCGCCCGGGCGATGACGGCGTCAAAGAGCTCCGACATGCGGCGGTGCGCGGCGCCGGGGAACCAGCCGGTGTCCTCCGTCAGACAGCCTCGAACCCCCGCGCGGGTGAGCTGTTCGAGCTGGCCGAGGACATGATCAAGGGAGAACGTACGGATGTGGCGATCCATGACGCCGGGGATGGCACAGGCCTGGCAGGTCATGGCGCACCCGCGCGAGACCTGAAGCGGGTAGTCGTCCGCCCCGGTCCCGAAGTAGAGGTCGACGCGCGGGAGCGGGACGGTGGTGAGGTCCACGGGAGCCGCGTTGTAGCGGGGTTTCAGGCGTCCGGCGGCGGCGTCCGCCAGCACCGTCGGCCAGACGCCTTCGCCCTCGCCGACCACCACGGCGTCGACGTGGTGGCCGACGACCTCGGGCATCATCGTGGGGAAGAGCCCGCCTGCGACGACCGGTTTTCCGTGAGCTCGGAAGTAGTCGGCGAGCGCCATGCCGCGCGTTGCCGCGGGTGTGAAGAACGAGAGGGCGACGAGGTCCGCGTCGGTGGGGACGTCGGCCGGGACGATGCGGTCGTCGCGGTACTCGATCGTCCAGTCGGGCGGCGTGCAGGCGGCGAGCGACGCGATGCCGAGCGAGGGCGAGCCGAGGTACTCGTTCATCGGGACGAATTCGAGCAATTCCGGGTTGGACGCTGCGTGTCGGTCGAACGCGGCGTAGACGAAGAGGACCTTCATGCGTGGACTCCTTCGGGGTGGGCGACAGGTGCGGCGCCGGTGACGACGCGGGTGGACTGGTTCGGCTCGGCCAGGAGCGAGAGGCTGCGAGCCTTGGCGAGGGCAAGCCAGCGGGCGGCGAGCGTGCCGTCCGCATGCGCGCGAGCGACGACGGCATCCGTCGCCTCGCGCAGCACGACAAGCTGGCCGACCCGATGAAGCAGGCGTTGCTCGCGGGCGATGCGGACACCGTGACGGGCGACGAGATCGTCGCGGAGGGCAGCGACCCGCATCGCGAAGTCGTCCGCGGCGCGTCCCAACGGTCCCAGCGCCGAGAGCGGCTGACGGGAGGCGGCAGGGGCGACCTCGATCATCCCGAGGTGCACGCGCAGGACGTCGTTGGCGCCCTCAAAGATGCGCGTCACGCGTGCGTCGCGCAGGAGCAGGGCGAGGCCGGTCTCCTCGATGTACCCGCTCCCGCCGTGCAATTGCAGCGCCGTGTCCACGATCTCCCAGTTTGCCTCACTGCAAAATACCTTCGCCGCGATGGACTGGGCGAGGAGCCGGTCCCCGCTGGTCGCCGACCCGACCAGCGCCTCCATCGCGTAGAGCGTGGCGGCCATGTCGGCGACCTGCTCGCGGACGACCTCAAAAGCGTCCAGCGTACGGCCGAATTGGACGCGCGTGGCAACGTGCCCCTTCGCCGCCGCAAACGCCGCGGATGCGCTGCCGATGCACCCGGCCGCCATCACGGTTCGGCCCCAGGCGAGCACGTGCTGAAGCTGGCTCATGCCCTCGCCCGCCACGCCGATGACGCGGTCCATCGGCACGCGGGTGCCGTCAAAATGGAGCGTGGTCGTGGAGGATCCGCGCAGGCCGAGCTTCTCCTCCTCGGGCCCCACGGTCACGCCGCCGTCGTTCGGCGAGAGGAGCAGGAGGCTGTGCCCTCGTCGCGCGCCACCGAGCCCCGGGGTCGACGCGGTGATCGTGTAGACCTTCGCAAAACCGCCGTTCGTCACGAAGATCTTCTCGCCATCGACCTGAAGCGCCGGTGTTTCCGCGGTTTCGGCCACCTCGACGCCGCGCGTGCGGATCGCCGCGAGATCGCTGCCCGCGCCCGCCTCTGTCGTCGCGAACGCCGCGAGGCATTCTCCCGCCGCGATCGCCGGTAACCATCGCTCCTTCAGCGCCGCCGACCCGTAGGCCACGAGCCCGCGCCTCCCAAGCCCGAGGTGCAGGCCGACCGTCGTGGCGACCGAGCGATCATGCCGCGCCAACGTCGTCACCACCGCGCAAGCGTCGGCGAGGTCCAGCCCCGCCCCGCCGAATTCTTCAGGGATCGACGCGCCAAACACACCAAGCTCGGCGAGGCCGCTCAGCACGCCGGACGGAATCGCGTGCGCGCGGTCGATCGCGCGTGCGTTGATTTTTTTGCGCGCAAAGCGGTCGATGCCCTCGCAGAACTCGGCGATGACCGCGGAATTCATGCGATGTGCCGGCGAGCGAGCGCCATGAGTCCGGCGACGTCGGAGACCGCGGCCGCCTCCTCCATCTCCACGTCGATGTCGAATTCCTCGGCCAACATCGACAGCAACTCCATCGATCCGACTGAATCCAGGCCGAGATCCTCGCGGAGCCGGTCGCCCGCCTTGATCTCGGTGGGTGGGACGTTCGTGAGGTCCGAGAGGATGCGGCGGACGCGGGATTCCTGGATGTCGGGGGTCATCATGGCGATTGCTCCGGAGGGTGGGGTTCGGGCGCGGACAGCATCTCCACGGACGGGGCGTCGATGGATGGCGGGATGATCCGCATGCGACGGGCCCAATCGTCGTAGCGGTCGAGCGTCTGGGCGAGGGGGGTGTACTGCAGTCCAAGCGCGCGGGTCGCGAGGCTTGCATCGACCGGCACGCCGTGGACAACGAGGTCGACGATCTCGCGCGAGAGCTCCGGGCGGCGACGCTCGGCGAGCGCCCGTCGCTCCTCGGTGTCGGCGCGGGCCTCGGCCTCCGCAGCGCCGATGGGCGGCGCCGGGAGCGAACCGCCATAGCGCAGCGCCAACGCCGTCCTCAGCGTGTGTAGCCGGTAGTTCCCGCCGGCGTACAGCACCCTGTCCGGGGCGCGCTCGGCCAGCCCCTGCGCCGCGATCCCGCGCGCCGCGTCCATCCCATCCACGAGCGCAACGATGCCGTCCGGATGCGGCACATCGACGTGGCGGGCGGCCGCAACGAGCAGCGCCGAGGTGCCCACGCGCAGGTCCCACGGGCCGATGCAGGCGCCCGGGCAGGCGACGCGGATCTCGAACCGGTCCTCGGCCGAGGCACGTCGCTCCATCAGCCACTTGAGGTCGTGGTAGACGCCAAAACCGGGGCTGGTCAGGAACTGGTCGGACTCGTCCGAAAGCCCCTTCGGGCTTGGTGCCACGGTCGCTGTGCTGGACACGTAGACAAGGCGTGAAACGCCCGCTTCGGCCGCTGCTTCCAGCACGTTGTCGAGCTGCCGGAGGCCGGTTTCGAACGTCGCCAGCGCGTCCTGCGAGTGGCGCGGGTAGTGCCCCGCCGCGTGGAACACGACGTCGATCCCGTCCATCGCCGCTCGGATGGACGCCGGATCGTCCAGATCCGCCACGACCATCCTCGCCTTGCGCGACCGGAGCGGGATCACGTTGGTTCTACGCCGACGAGCGCAGAGCGGGTCGACCCCGAGGTCGCGCAGCGCGTCGACAAGGTTCAGCCCGAGGAACCCGGCAGCGCCCAGGACGAGCGCGTTCACGAGTACCGCTCCACGCACGCGGCCCGCCGCAACTTTCCGCTCGTTGTCCGCGGTAGATCCCCCGGCGTGACGGAGACGACGCGGTGCGGCCGGACGCCCAGCGACGCCAGCAGCTCTCCGCGCACAAGCCGCTCCACATCGACCGGCCCATCGCCGGGCGCCTCGACAACGACCACCAGCTCCTCGTCTCGCGCGGCAAACGCCGCAGCGCCGTTCGGAGGTGCGCGCACCGCAGCCGCCGCGATGCGCTCGATGTCATAGGGGTGGAACTTCCGACCATTCTGGATGACGAGGTCCTTCTCCCGGCCCGTCACGTAGAGCCTTCCGTCCGCGATGCACCCGAGGTCGCCGGTGTGCAGCCAACCGTCGCGCAGCGCCCGACCCGTCGCCTCCGGGTCCTCGAAATAGCCAGCCATCAACGTCGGCCCACGCACCAGGACCTCGCCCGAATCGGCGATGGCGACGTCCATCCCGGGGAGCGGTCGACCCGCCGAGACGAGCGTACGGTCGCCAGCGCTCAGGTCCGGCTCGCCGGGCGCGGAGAAGCTGACGCCCAGCGTGTTTTCAGCGAGGCCGTAGACCGGGCGAGGCGCTTCGGCCGAGAACCCGACCGGCCCGAAGCGCTCGACGAACGCTTCGATCGTCGCACGATGCACAGGCTCGGAGCCGTTGAGCGCGTGACGCCAGGTCGAGAGGTCGAGGCCGTCGACGTTCGCGACGCGACGGGCCGTGAGCGCGTAGGCAAAGTCAGGTGCGGCGGCAACCGTCCCGCGGTGCTCGCTGATGCACGCGAGCCAGCGGCGCGGGTGAAGCAGGAATTCACCCGGTGCGAGCAGGTGTACTGGAAATCCAGCCAGCAGCGGGCAGAGCAGTCCGCCGACGAGCCCCATGTCGTGAAAGAGCGGCAGCCAGGAAACACCGACATCGTCCGGGCCGACCCCGAGCGCCTGCGCCATGCTCCACGCGCTGGCGACGGCCGCGCGCTGCGAGATGAGTGCGCCCCGAGGCCGACCCAGACTGCCGGATGTATACTGGATGAACGCCGTGTCTTCCGGACTCCAAGCGGGCTGTGACCCAGCGGGGAGTGCGTGCGGCTCGGCGAGGGCCGGACGCCCGAACGGCGCAAGACTGACGACGCCCGGCGTTGTGACGATCACGCTCGGACGTGCGTGATCGACGAGCGGCTGCAACATCGCCACCGTGCGGCCGAGGTCCAGCGCGGAGACCGGCCAGGCCAGGGGGACCGGGGTCGCACCGGCATACTGGCACCCAAAGAACGCCGCAACAAACGCCACGTCGTTGGGGAGCAACAACGCGGCCCGGTCGCCCGGCCGAACGCCCGCCTCCTGCAGCGCGCGCGCCCAGCGTCGGGCGAGCATGAGCACCTCGCCCGCCGTGTAGGCCGTCGACGCGCTGCCACGATGCACCGTCAGCCACGGCCCTGCCCGGCACGCCAGCCGCTCCAGCGCCGCGCCGAGCGTGGCTACGGGCGGATCCGCGAGCGTTGGGCCGGAGATTGACGGATGCATCGTGGGCCCCGGGTAGGGCGGGCGGACAATTCCGCCCATACGTCCGTCGGCGGAGCCCTACTCGATCTGGCCGAGCGCCAACGCCCGCGCCACAGCCTGCGAACGCGTGCGCACACCGAGCTTGGTGCGGATGTGCTCGACGTGTGTCCGGATGGTCGACGTCGCCACGCCGAGCCTCCGTCCGATGACGTGGCTCGTGAACCCACGCGCAACGAGGACGAGCACCTCGCGCTCCCGCTCCGAGAGCTCCGGGCCGTCGGCCGGACCGGCCGTGGGAATCATGGCGATCACCCGGGTGCCGTCGACCTCACTGCACAGGAGCCGGCAGCTTTCGCCGCGAATCTTGACGAGCCCCTGGTCGCGCTGCTCGCCGTCCGCGAAGGTCAGCGCACAGCCGCCCTCGCAAACGCGATGGCCGCGTCCGTCCTCAGCCCGAACGACCTCGTCGCAAGGCCCGACTCCAATCTCGCCGAGCAGCGTCCTCGCGGAGGGGTTCAGATGGTCGACGGTGCCGTCTGCTTGGGTGACGACGAGGGCGATTGGGCGCATGATGGACTCCAGGTTGAACGGCGGCGAAACACGGACGTGGGCGAAAAACGCTCAGCTCCCCCACTCGGCGGGGACGACCAGCACCGGGCGGTGAATGCCGGCGAGGATGCGCTCAACGGTGCTGCCCCGGAGCATGTCGAACACGCTTCGGCGCCCCTCGGTCACGACGACCACGAGGTCGGCGCTCCAGGTGAACGCGGTCTGCAGGATGCTGTCGACCACTTGTCCGTCCGCACGCCAGTGGTGAACCGCCCAGCCCGGTGCAGGGCGCATCAACTCCAGGTCGGCGTGGCCGGACCCCACATGGAAGGTGGCAAGTTCCAACGTCGCTCCGGGAAGCGCACGCGCCAGGAGCGTGGCGGCGTCGAAGCCGGGCGCGGGGTTCGGGACGGTGTCGACCGGGATGAGCACCCGGGAGAGCCCGCCGGCGCCAAACTCCGGATCCACAAAACCCTTGCTGCCGGCCGGAAGCAGCAGCACGGGGACGGGCGCGCGAAGGGCGACGGGCTTGGACACGCTCGGCTGGAGCAAGCGGGAAAGCCCGGATCGGCCGTGCGTCGCCATGACGATGAGGTCGGCGTGCGTCTCGGCCATCTCGCGCAGGATGGCCTCCTCCGCGGGTTCGCCCGCCGCGAGCGTGGCACGGGCGCGGATGCCGAGGGCCTCCAGATCGGCGACGGTCGCGCCTTCCTTGAGGAATCCCCAGCTTGTCAGGGTGCGAATCACCTTCGGCGCCCAGTGCCAGTCTGCCGTGTCGTTCTCGGGCTCAACGTGGAAGATGTCCAGATCCGCCTTGAGCGCGAGCGAGAGCCGGAGCGCGTGTGCGAAGGCCAGACTGGCGGGCGTGGAGAAGTCGGTGGGGATGAGGATGTTTCGGATCGTGGGCGTGGTCATCGGTGCTCCGTGCGTCAGACGACGGATGCAACTGTCATGCCAGCGCCCCGCAAACGCCCCCTCGGCCGAGCCATCGCCGGAGAATCACCAATCGATCCTTGTTAAAGCAAAATGTATCAAAACGGACGACGTCGCTTTTCATACCTCCGTGGGGGGTGGATGTTGGATTTCCCCCATCGGCGTGTGCCACCTTGCCCATGGCCCAGCCGGGCGCTGGCACGGGGATTGCTAGTGTCCGGTCCGAGGTGCTTCATGATGACCGTCTCCGAGCTTGCCACGTCCCGCCCCCTCTCCGTCCGAGTACTCCAACGCCACGGCATCGACTTCTGCTGCGGCGGCGCCCGACCGTTGGACGCCGCCTGCACCGCCCGCGGCCTCCGCGCCGAGACCCTCCTGCAGGAAGTCGACGCCGTCGAAGCGGAAGCCCGCCCCGATGCGCGTCGGTGGGATCAGGCGCCCATCCCCGAGCTCGTCGCCCACATCCTCGCCCGTCATCATCGCCCCCTCGACACCGAGCTCGACCGGCTCGATTTCCTCGTCGGCAAGGTCACCACCGTCCACCACGACAAGGACCCGGCGATGATGGACGGCATCCGTCAGGCCTGGCAGGACCTGCTCGACGACCTGCTGCCCCACATGAAGATGGAGGAGGACCTGCTCTTCCCGCGGATCCTCGCGGGCGTCCGGGCGGGCCCCGACCCGGGTCTGGGCAGCCCCATCGAGGTGATGGAGGAGGAGCACAAGGCGGTCGGCCGCACGCTGGCGACGCTGCGGGCGCTCACCAAGGACTACGTCGTGCCCGACGAGGCCTGCGGGAGCTGGCGGGCGCTCTGGCAGGGCCTGGAGGCGCTGGAGGCGGACCTGCACCAGCACATCCACCTCGAGAACAACGTGCTGTTCCAGCGGGTCCTGCGCTCGTAGTCGCGCGATCGCGGCGCGGTCGACTAGTTCCAGGTCGCCCGGCGTTGTTGCGCCCGCCATTGCCGTCGCAGCTCCTCCTCGTGCTCCTGCGCTTCAAGGCGGGCGAGCCCGGCGTGGTACCGTCGACGGCGCCGCCACGCCCCGTAGGCCAGCAGGGTCGCGGCGAACAACGCGGGGATGCCGCTCTCCGCGAGCCCGCTGAAGCGGATCCACGGCGAGGACCAGCGCGCCTGCCACTGCGCCTCCACCAGCGGCAATTCCTGACCGGTGGCCGCGTAGACGGCGTCCGAAAGCGTCGCCCCGCGTTGGCCCGCCGCGAGCAGCTTTCGAAGGACGACGTCGGCTTTTTCACCCCCGCCCGCGCGTTCTGCGAGGAAGGCCGTGAAGTCCGCCGTCTCCGCGTAGGCAAGCTGCGCGCCGAGGGGATCCGCGGGAAACCCGGCTGATATGCGGCGTAAAGGGAGGAGGCGCCCGGTTCCGGAGGCGCGGGTGAGGGTTTCGGCGACCTGGGGTCCAAGCTCGCCCGCGTAGAACTGCGCGAGGCCCTCCTGCAGCCACCGGGGCACGGGCCGGCCGCCGAACGCCCGACCGACGAGGATGTGCACGATCTCGTGGTCGAGCACCTGTTCGAGCTTCGGAGCGGTGCCGCGCCGGACGGACGGGGAGTGCAGGAAGATGTCGCCGTCGTCGGGCCAGGCGGTGCCGTCGGCCCAGTCGGGCGTCTGTCCAGGTTGGAGGGCCTGGAACTGGGCCTCATCGGGGGCGACGACGACGTCCATCGGGGCGCCAGCGGGGACGCCGAGGCGGGCCGAGAGGCCGGGGATGGCCTCGGCGGCGTGATCAGCGAGCCGGCGAACGGTCACGAGGTCCTCCGGGGCGCCGTGGACGACCGCGTAGTCGCCCGGAGAGGTGACCCAGCCGGCGGGGAGGGTGAGGGGCTCGTGCGCCTGCGACTCGCCGGAGAGCGCCAGCGTGAGGACGGGGACCAGGAGGAGGCGGAGCCAGCGCACGCCTTAGTCTACGCGCCGTTCGCCTCCGGACCAGCAGAACCGCTCACTCGCGGGAGGCGTACAGCCGCTCGATGATCTCGGCGTGCGCGGCGAGGATCGCCCGCCGCTTGGGCTTGAGCGTGGGCGTCAAGAGGCCATTCTCTACCGTCAACGCTGGGATCCACGCCCACTTCTTGATGCGCTCAAAGGGGGGCGACTCGGCGTTCACCTGCGCGATCCGGGCGCGCGCGAAGGCCTCGGGGTCTGCCGGGGGGCGCTCGGGGTCTGCCGCGAGCAGCGCGATGAGGAACGGGCGCTCGCTGCCGATGACCACGGCCTGGCCGATCCCGGCGCCGCCGCCCTCAGCCGTCGGCGGGCGTTCGATCCGACGCTCGATCGGCACCGGGGCGATGTTCTTGCCGCCCGCGGTCACGATCAGCTCCTTCTTGCGGTCGACGATGCGCAGGAAGCCGTCCGTGTCGACCTCTCCGATGTCGCCAGTGCAGAACCAGCCGTCCTCCATCGCCGCGGCCGTCGCCCCAGGGTCGCGCCAGTAGCCGGAAAACAGGCCGGGACCGCGCACAAGCACCTCGCCATCGTCCTTGAGCCGGATCTCGACACCGTCGAGCGGGGTTCCGACCGTCCCCAGCCGCACCTTCCCCGGCCGGTTCAGCGTCGCCGGCGCGCACGTCTCCGTCAGCCCCCACGCCTCCAGGACCTCGATGCCGACAGCCCCGAAGAACCGCGCGGTCTCCACGTTCAGCGCGGCCCCGCCAACCCCGATGTACTGGATCCCGCCGAGGCGCTGCCGGACTTTTCGGAGCACGAGCAGCTCGGCCAGCCGTTCCTCGACGCGCGCCATCACCCCCGCCCGCGTTCCCCGGGCCCGCCCGACCCCGACCGCCCACCCAAAAAGCTTCCGAACAACCGGCGATTGCGTGGCGACGGTGCCCTCAATCCGCGCCTGCATCTTCTCCAGCACCCGCGGCACCGCCACCATCACCGTCGGCTGCGCGACGCCGATGACCGCAGGGAGATCCTTCAGATCCGGGCACCACCAGCCTTCGATGTCGTCGAGAAAACTGCGGTAGGCCGCCATGCGCTGCAGCGAGTGCGCCAACGGGAGGTAGACGATGCTGCGATGCCGGCCTTCAAGCGGCAAAGCAAGCCGGCTCGCGTGGCAAACCGCCGCCATCGCCGCGTGCGTGATGACCGCACCCTTGGGCTCGCCCGTCGTGCCGGACGTGTAGATCAGCGTGCAGATCTGGTCCGGCCGCACGGACGCGATCGCCGCTTCCAACCTGTCGATAGCACCAGGCGGCGCAGTGTCCCCACGCGCCGGCGAGGCGATGTCCCACACCCGCGCAGGGATTCCCGCGACCTTGCCGTCGACCGCGCCGAGCCTGCCCAGCTCCGCCGCCGACTCGACGAGGAGTAGGCGGGACTCGGAATGACGTAGGATGTACGCCACGCTCTCAGGCAGCAGCGTCGGGTAGATGCCCACGGTGACGCCGCCGGCCGCCAGCGCAGCGAGATCCGCGGTGAGCCACTCGGGGTGCGGGTTTCCGAGGATCGCGACCCGGTCGCCCGCGGTCACGCCCGCCGCCCGCAGGGTGTCGAGGGCCTCCGCCACATGGGCCTCGGCGTCTCGCCAGGTGATGACCTGCCAGGCCCCAGACCCGTCGCGAACATGCATCGCGGGGGCGTCGGGCGAGCGCCGCGCACGTGCGAGGAAGAGCGCAGGGAGCGTGTCCACGCCGAGAGGGCCGGGCCCGGCGGCGGGCATCAGCTACCGCCCGTGCACGTCACCTTGCCGTTGTCCTCCGAGCACGTCACGGTCGTGGACTTCCCGACCTGCACAGCGCCGCGGCCCTTGTCGATCTGCACGAGGCAGGTCACCGTGCCGGAGAAGCTCAACGTCGTCGCGCCCGCGAACTCGGCGGTCTGGCCGTCCCCGCAACGGATCTTGCCTTCGCGGCCGGGAACGCTGAACTTCACCGGGTAGCTGGCGGTCGAGGGAGCGGGCGCAGGGGCAGCCGGCGGGGCGACTACCGCGGCCGGAGGTTGGGCGGCCGGGGCCGAAGTGGGCTTGTGCGATGTGGTGGGCGCAGCGGCGGCCGTGGTCGAGGGGTGCGACGAGGCCGGCGCCGTCGTGGTCGTCGGGTGGGAGGCGGCCGGCGCAGCGGCGGGCGGCGCGGCGACGGGAGCGGACGGGGCAGCGACGGCAGTGGACGGGGCGACAGGGGTAACGGCCGGGGTGGTTGCGGCCGGGGTCGCCGGCGACGAGGTCGCTGCGGGCGGCGGTGAGCCAGCCAGCGTGTCCGCAGGCTTGTCGGCCGGCTTGTCCGTAGCCATCACCGCGGAGGGGACGTCGGTCGACGCGGTCCCGGGCGTGCGCGCCATGAACCAGTACCCGCCGCCGGAGAGAAGCACGCCGCCACCGCAAAGCACGATGAGCAGGACCGCAACCACGCCGACAATCACCATCGTGTTCGAGCCCTTCGGCTCCTCGTCCGGCTCGTCCGGCACGCTGGCGACGATCGGCGCGCGCATGGGCTGGACCACCGAAGGCTTCGCCGCTGGAGCGCCTGCGGAGATGGCGGGCGACGGGGACGAGGGCATCGACTGGGCCCTCGGGCCCTGGGACGGGCTCGGGCGGGTGTCCGCGCTCGCGACCATGGGCGGCGGCGCCGGCGGCGGCCGCGACGGGGCTGCGGGCATCGGCGCGACGACGGGACGGGCAGCGTCGAGGTCCTCCCTCGGCCGCGCACTCGATTGCTCGCGCGCCCGGGCGGCCGAGCGGCGATCGTCCTCCTCGTCCTCCTCGGCGAACATGGCCGCCAGCTTCTCGCGGCTCCACATCGCCGTGCTCTCGCCTTTGGAAGAGGGCGCCTTTCGCGCGGTGTCCTTGTGCTCGCCCTTCTTGAAGTACCCGGAGAGGGCGACAGGTCCCGCGAGATCCTCCTGGACCTGCCGCGCCGGCGGTCGCCCGCCCTGCTGCCGGAGGTGAGCGCGCTTGGCCCAGGTCGCGATGTCGTCGCCCGGGCACTGGCCGGCAACGGTGGCGAGGACGTTCGCCGCGTCCAGCGCCGGTGGGCGGCCGGAAGGGTCGAACGCCAGGATCTTGCAGAGAAACTCGCGGACCTCAGCGAGCCAGCGCTTGGCCGACACGGCGCTGAAGTCCATGGCGAGGACGCGGTCGACGACGGCATCGTCGTGGCCATCCGCATCGTTCGGGAGCGTGCCGAGGCCCTCTTTGGACAACGAGGCGTGCATCACCAGCCCGAGCCCGTAGATGTCCGCCGCCGGCTGGTCCGGCTGGCCTCCGGGCGCGCGCGTGACCCGCCGGACGATGCCATAGCCCTCGATGCTCACGGCCCCCTGCTCGTCCACCTTGACGTGAACGGGCCGGATGTCGCCGTGAACCTGGTGATCCTCCGCGGCGATGCACAGGATGTCGGCCACAGCCGAGCCGATCTCCAGCGCAGCCCGCAATGGCGGCCGATCCACGTCCAGGAGCTGGTCGAGGCCGACGCCGGGTGCGGTGCCCTCACCGCTCAGGATCTCGCCTTCGGCGCCGGGCTCTCGGGTGTAGTAGGTGCCGCTCACCGGCGGCTTGTATCCACAAACCGGCCCGAACACGAATAGGGCGCCACATGGCCCTCCGCTCCGCCCTCATCGCCCTCGCACGCCGCGTCACCCGCCGCCCAACGCGCGATGTCCCAGAAGTGCTCTCCGCAGTTGTGGCGCGCGCCGCGGATGCCCACCCACGCGCCGTCCCAAGCCCCGATGCCCCACAACTGCAGAGAGCACTTGTGGTAGATGCGCCGCTTGAGGTCGCCGAGGTGGTCCCTGGAAGCCTGCTTCTCGACATCCGCGAGCCGGGCGAGCTGGCCGGCGGCGTCGCAGCCGAGGCCCTGCTGCTGCCGATGAACGCGGTCCCACACCACCTGGACGCCCTCGACCGCGCCCGCCCCATCACCGTGTACTGCGCGGCGGGCGCCCGTAGCCTCGGCGTCGCGCACTGGCTGCGCGAGCAGGGCTACAACGCTGTCAGCCTCGAAGGCGGAATTTCGAGCTTGCGCTGGGGGGCGTCGCCCACGCCGATGCGCGTTCCAGACCGGGCGGGTGAGCGCGTCACGCTTCCAACGGGCGCGACGGTCGACGGGGTCGGCGTCGGCGCGACGACGGCGGAGCGGGTGGACGGTGACCGGGTGCGGGTGCTCGACGCCACCGGGCTGGAGCTGGTCGGCCACCTAGCGCTCCGCTAACCACTCCTCGATCCTTGGAAAAACCTCGGTGGGCGCGTTGTCGGCCAACGCGTAGTCCAGGTGCCCGTACGCGTGGGCGACGCCGCCGTCAGACGCAAGGAAGAACGCGTGCTTTCCACCCACCGCCTCCGAGAAGGCCTGCACGCGCGCCGCGGGCACGACCTGGTCGTGGCTGCTCCCGATGGCGAGCACCGGAATGTGAACGCCCGAAAGCGCCGCCCGGTAGTCGATCTTCCGGTCCCAGCTCTCAAAGCGCTCGTCCTTGAGCATGCGCCCGAAGTGCTGCATCTCCTTGCGCGCGAGGGGGCTCGCCACCGCGCGGAGCATCTCGTCCACCGTCGCGGCATCGTAATTCTCGGGGTTGTAGAGCCGCTCCTGCAAGTGGCCAGGCACCACCCCTCCCAGGTCCGCGGCGATGGACCCGAACGCCGGCGTGTCCACCCACAGCAGCGACGCCCCGCCCATCGCCATCCCCGCCTGTGCCAGCCCAACGAGCGGGTCCTTCATCGAAAACGCCGCCGGACTGCCGAGAACCACCATCGCCCCGAGCGATGCCGTCCCATGCCGAACGGCGTAGATCGCCCCGACCATTCCGCCCATCGAATGCCCAATGTAGTCCACGCGCGCCGCCCCGGTCACCGACCGGATGTGCTTGATGGCGGTGTCGACGTCGTACTCGCCATAGTCGTCGACGGTCCAGCCGTCGAACTGTCGGCCGTGATCGCCGTAGACGGCGTCGCCGTGGCCGCGCAGATCCAGCATCCAGACGTCGTGGCCGTGGGCGCAGAGCCAGTCGGCGAGGTTGTGTTTGGGGTCGAGGTCGAAAAAACGATGGTTGGACGAGATCCCGTGGACGAGCAGGACCGGGGGACCGGCAGCGGGATGGTGATGCAGCGCGATCGTCGCCCCGTCGGCCGTCTCGAGCCGGGTGGTGGTCGCCAGGAAATCAGCTTCGGTGTCGTTGGGCAGCGGATCCCAGCATGCCGGGGCGAGCGCCAGCAGGAGCGCGGGTGGGAGCAGCACGGGACGTGGGCGCACGGAAAGGCCGGGTTGTGCGACCGCTAACCGACCTCGCCAGCGCCGGTCACCCCGCGACTTTTCCGACGATGCGGGCGAGCGCCTCCCGCGTGAGCGTGAACGGCACCGCATGGCGCTCGACCCCGGGTGCCGCATGAATCCGCTCGATGTCCGTGGTCTTTCCGTCCGTCCGCACCTCGAAATATTCGCGGTCGACGACGTCCCGCGGCGCACTCCGGAGCACCGCACCGCCAAGCTCCGGTGCCACCTCCACCGGCACGATGCGCTCGGGCAGCCCGCGGCACGCGTCCGGCAAGCGTGCGGCCGTGTCCCGCACCCCCCGCGTCGACTCGCCGCTCACCCGCACCCGCAGTATGCGCACCGCGAGCCGGTCCGCCTCGACCACCTCGACCTCTGCGGTCGCTCCCTGGCGCTCCACACGAACCGTGCCGGTGCCGGTGATTGCGTGATCGAGCAATCGGCCGAGATCCTCGCTCATCCCTTCGCCTTGCCCGACGGTTTCGGCCCATCGTAGGTGAACTGGCGCCCGTCGTGGTGGAGCTGCGCGGGCTTGTCCTCGATCACGGTTTTGAGGTGCACGGGCCGACCCCACAGGGTCGCGAGGTTGCCCAGGGTCTGTTGCGCCCAGTCGAGCTGGATGTCGACGCCCTCGTGGTCGTGCGTCAGCTCCAATTCGCCGCGATTGCCGTGGTTTCCGTCCGTCACGCTCACCCGCGGCTGGCCGCGCCCGCCGACCATGAACAGGAGCTTTTGCTTGACGTCCGCGAACTCATGCGAATCCACAAGGTACTCGCCTGATTTCTTGTCAAACTCGTAGGTGAACAGGCCCGCGCGCTTGCAGAAGTCCTCGGTCAGGAACGCGTCGAGGAAGGTGACGTCGTTGTGCGTCTTGCGGACCTCGAAGATCTTCGTCTTTCCGGGCGTCCAACCTGGCTTCTCGCTGGGGTCGGCGGTCGGCGGACGGTTCCACTCGCGCCGCACCGTCGCATTGTCGCAGTCAAACCACTCCTTGCCGAATTGCCCACGATCCCAGCGCTTTTCGATGTCGCGGTACAGTTCGATGCCGATCTTGTACGGGTTGATCTGGCCAGGCCGCATCACGACGGTGCCCGAGTGGTGGTCGGCGTAGTCGATGACCTCGCTGTCGTCGAGGATCTCCTCGGTCATCAGCTTCGTGTGCCAGTAGCTGGCCCACCCCTCGTTCATGATCTTCGTCTGCCCCTGCGGCGCGAAATAGTAGGCTTCGTCGCGGATGATCTCCAGCAACTCGGCTTGCCAGGCGCGCATTTTGCCGTGTTGGAGGATGAAGCCCAGCACGTCCCGGACGGGTGACGCCGGAAACTGGCCGCGAACCTTGACCGCTTCGGCCTCGGCGGCCTCCTGCTGCCGGAGGAGCACGTCCGGCGGGTTGATGTAGCTCTCCATGTGATTGCGGGCGGGCAAGCGAAAGCTTTGCGGGGTGATGAGGTCGGCGTCGAGCGGTTGGACGTCGCCGCGCGGGCGGTCGTGGATGAGGTACGGGTCGATGAGGTTGTCGACGGACAAACACAGGTCCAGCCAGGCTTCCGTCGCGCTCTCGCCGACAGCGTCGGCGATCTTGCGGACACGGACCGCGTGGTTGGCCATCTGGTCGAGCATCTTGCGGTTGGTGTGCGCAAACCAGCAATTGTTCTTGAAGAAGTCCACGTGCCCGTAGACGTGCGCCATCACCAGCTTCTGGTCGACGAAGGCATTGTTGTCGAGCAGGTAGGCGTAGCTGGGCTTCGTGTTGATCACGAGCTCGTAGATCTTCTGCAGGCCGTACTCGTAGCCCTTGGCCATCTGCTGGAATTCCATCCCCCAGCGCCAGTGCGGGTAGCGCACGGGAAAGCCGCCGTACGCCGCGATCATGTTGATCTCGTCGTAGTCGCACATCTCGAACACGGTGTCGAAGGTGTCGAGCCCGTGGCGCTTTGCGATGGCGAGGATGCGGAGCCGCTGCTCTTCGAGGTTGGCGGGCAGGCGGCGCTGCGCGCGGTGGAGGACGGTCTCGGTCGTAGCGACGTTTGGCATGATCTACCTCCCCTTCCCGAGGAAATCGCGGATCGAGGCCATGATCGCGCTGCGATCGGCGATGCGGGAGATGACGACGCGCTCGTCGTCCGAGAAGCCGCCGGCGATGTCCTGGAGGAACTGTCCGCTTCCATACTCGCTCTCCACCTGGCCGTAGGCGAAGAGGTTGACCTTCGGGAGGATGCGGTCGCGCAGCATCTCCATGCAGATCTTCGTGTCGGAAGCCGACCAATTGTCGCCGTCCGAAAATTGGAAGACGTACAGGTTCCACTCCTCGGGTGGGTAGTGGTCGAGGATCGTGCGCTCGATGAGGGTGTAGGCGCTGGAGATCAGCGTGCCGCCGGACTCCTTGACGCGGAAGAAGGTGTCGCGGTCGACCTCCTTCGCGGCGGCGTCGTGGATGATGAACCGCGTTTCCAGGTGCTTGTAGTTGGCTTTCAGCCAGGTGTCGATCCAGAACGCTTCGAGACGGACGATCTCCTTCTGCTCCTTGCCCATCGAGCCCGAGACGTCCATGACGTAGAGGATCGCGGCCGAGGATTGCGGCTCCTGCTTGGCTTTCCACGAGCGAAAGCGCATGTCCTCGCGCGTGGGGACGAGCATGGGGCGCTCGGGGCTCCAGGCGCCCGCGGCGACTTGCCGCTGGAGCGACGCCTGAAACGTGCGCCGCGTGTGCCTGAGCGAGTTGGGGCCGATGCGCGCGATGCCCGTGTACTTGTCGTGGGTGGCGGTCACCTGCTTCCGGCCCTTCGGCTCGATGCGCGGGAGCTTCAGCTCCTCGCCGAGGATCTCGGCCAACTCCTCAAGCGAGACCTCCGCTTCGTACTCATGTTCCCCGGGTTGGTCGCCCGCCTTCTGCCCGTCGCCCGGCATCTTCTCCCCGTCCTCGCCCTCCCCCTGCCCAACGCCGCCGGCCTCGTTCTTGCCGTAGCGCAGCCGCGGGATGTTGATCTCCGGCAGCGGAATCTTGACGTACTTGTCGCCTTGTTTGCCGATCATCTCGCCCTCGGACATGAACCGCTTCAGGTCCTTGCGCACACGTCCCTTGACGATGTTGCGGAAGCGTTGAACGTCCTGGTCGATGTTGAGGGGCAAAGGAAGAAACCTCGGGAGGGAAGGCCGGTGGTCTCGGGCGTTCTCGGCCGGAACCACTGCCATCGGGGCGGTGACTGGAGGCCAAAGAGCGACGGTGCTGACGATCCCATTTTGGCACAACCAGAAGGGGATCGCACTACAAACCCGGGGGCGGGCGGCACCCTTCCGTCAGCCGGTTAGCCCCGCCCCATGTCCCTCGCCCCCTCCCCCGTCTGGAACCTCGACTCCATCTTCCCGGGCGGGCCCGCTGGGGAGGCATTCCGGGTCGCCGCCTGCGCCGCTGAGGACGCCCTCCGCGGGCTCCTGGCGCGCGCCGAAAAGCTTGGACCGATCGCCGACGATGCCGCCATCGCGTTGCTCGCCGCCCTGCTCCTCGATCTGGAAACCATCGGCGTGACGCTGCAGACGATGTCCACGTTCGCCGGTTGCCACGCCGCGGCCGACGCGACCGGGCGGGACGCGCTGCGGGCGGACGCGCGCTCGAGCGAGCTCTGGACGCTGTTCGGGCGGGCATCGGTGGTGCCGACGGACCGGGTGATTCGGATGGACGAAGGCGTGTTCTTGCGGCTCCTCGCCTGGGATGGCCTCGCCCATATGCGGGGCGACCTGCTGGAGCGCCGGCGCCTCGGACGGCTGAGGCTGCCGGAGGCCGAAGAGTCGCTGTCGACGGAGCTTGCGCGCGACGGCATCCTGGCGTGGGGGGAGCTGTACGACGAGCAGGCCGGGGCGCTGAAGATGGCGTTTGACCGTGGGAACGGCGTGGAGCAGCTCTCGCCGGGGCAGCTCTCGCAGCAGCTGAGCCGGGAGGACGCTGCCGTACGGGAACGAGCGTTTGAGGCGCAGAAGACGGGCTGGCGGACGATCGGGAGCATCTGCGCGAAGGCGCTCACGCACATCACCGGGACGCGGATCGCTTTGAACGCGCGCCGCGGACTGGACGCGCTGGATGAGCCCCTGGCGACTGCCCGAATCGAGCGGTCGACGTTGGACGCGATGCTGGAGACGGCGCGGGCGGCCACCCCGCTGATGTCCAGGTACATCGCCGCCAAGGCGAGGGCGATGGGGAAGGAGAAGCTCGGCTGGACCGACACCTTCGCGTTGCTGGGGCGGTCGTCGGGGACGGTGAGCTACGACTACGCGCAGGACTTCATCGTCGAGCAATTCCGGACGTTCTCCCCTCGGTTGGCGACGTTCTCTGAGCGCGCGTTTCGGGAGTCGTGGGTGGAGGTCGAGGATCGCGGCGGCAAGCGCGGTGGCGGCTTTTGCGCGGACGTCCCGACCCGGAACGAGAGCCGAATCTTCATGACGTGGGGCAACAACGAACGCAGCCTCGCCACCCTCGCGCATGAGCTCGGTCACGCCTTCCACAACGAGATCCTCGCGGAAGTGCCGCCTGCCCAGCGTCGCCTGCCGATGACGCTGGCCGAGACCGCGTCGACCTTCGGCGAGGCCCTGGTGCGCGAAGCCGCCCTCGCGGACGCCACCGATCCCGCCGTCCGCCTCCGTCTCCTCGACGCCTCCCTGTCCGACGCGCTCGCGTATTTGAGCAACATCCCCGCCCGTTTTGAGCTGGAGCAGCGGCTTTACGAGCTGCGCGCGCAGGGCCCGCTCGACGCGCAGGAGCTGGAGGCCGAGACCACCGCGATCTTCGCCCGGTGGTACGGTCCGGGCGTCGCGGACGTCGACCCGATGTACTGGGCGAACAAGCTGCACTTCTACATCGGCAGCATCGCCTTCTACAACTTTCCGTACCTGTTCGGGTACCTCTTCTCGGCGCTCGTCTACGAGCACTTCCGCCCGCTCGGACCCGCCGGCGCTCCCGGCTACGAGCGGATGCTCCGGCGCACGGGCGACGCCTGGGCCGAGCCGATCGCCCTCGAAGAGCTTGGCTTGGACCTTGCGAAGCCTGAGACGTGGGCGCTTGCGCTGAGGTCGGTGGAGCGGGATCTGGTCGCGTTTGAGGCCGCCGTCGGCCAGAGCCGCGCCTCCGAGGCAGCGGCGGGCTGATGTTCAAAACCCTCTACACCCAGCACACCCAATTCGGCCCGGTCTCCTACAACAGTTGGGGCCTGACCTTCATGCTCGCGTTCATCTTCGCCGCGATGGTCGCGCACCACCGCGCGGCGCGGGTAGGCATCGACCCCGACAAGCTCGTTGGCGTCTACCTGATCGCCGTCTTCGGGGGCCTCGGCGGGTCCCGGCTGCTGCACCTGTTGATGTCGGACGACAAGTCAGCGTTCTACGCCAACCCGATGATCTTTTTTGACCTTACCAAGGGCGGTTTTGCCGTCTACGGTGGGTTCATCGGCGCGGGCCTCGGCGCCGCGGCGTACGCAAAGCTCCGCGACATCCCCATCCTGAAGATGACCGACGCGCTCTCGCCGACCGTCATGCTCGGCGAGGCGATCGGGCGCGTCGGTTGCTTCCTCGCGGGGTGTTGCCATGGCCGGGTGACGGAGGTGCCGGCGAACGCGATGGCGCTGCTGCCAGCGTCGTGGGGACCGCAGCTCTGGCTGGTGCCGGGGCCGCCGTTCCTCATTGAAATGATGGTCGACGGGGTCGGCGAGAACCACGTGCCGGTGCTGGCGACGCAGCTCTACGAGAGCTTCGCCTCGGTCGCGATCTTCCTGTTCACCTCGTGGATGTGGGCGAAGTACCGCAAGTTCGACGGGCAGATCACCGGCATGGTGACGATGCTCTACTCGGTCTGGCGACCGTTCAACGAGTCGCTGCGCGGCGACACCGTCCGGGGCACCGGGTACGACGTCGGGGGCATGGTGCTGACGACGTCGCAGGTCATCGCCATCCCGATGTTCCTGCTTGGATTGGCGATCTTCCTCTACAATCTTCGCCGTGGCGTCGCCCCGGAGCAGCCCTACGAGCCCCGCGCCATGGACGACAGCGGCGTGCCAGGCGGATCGGCGCCGCGGATCTGACGCCACTCCGCGCGATGTTGCGCACAAACGGGGTATCGTAGGGCCATGAAGCCCCTCCTGCGCCTGACCACCATCACCCCGCGAACCGGCGAGACCGTCATGTCCCGCCGCAACGTCCTCCTCTCCGCCGCGGCCGTCACCGCCGCCGCCTGCGTGAAGGACGGCAAGGACACCGCGCAGCCGTTCGATACGGCCGGGCTGGCGGACACGGGTATCGACCCCACTCCCCCGGGCGCGATCACCGCAAACGACAGCTTCTACGTGACGAGCATCTCGTCACCGCCCACGATGGACGCCGAGAGCTGGACCTTCACGTTCATGGACCGCGGCGCCGTGACCCTCGTCATGAGCCGCGCCGCCCTGCTCTCGCTGGAGGCGCGCGACAAGGAGCACACGCTCATGTGCATCGGCGGCGGGCCCCGCAACCTCGCCATCGGAAACGCCGTTTGGACCGGCCTTCCGCTCACCGAGATCCTCACCGCGCTGAATGTGCCGATCCCCGACGGCGTCGTGGAGATCAAGTTCGTCGGCGCCGACGGGTACAGCACCTCCGTCCCCATCTCGGACCTCTACGACGAAGGCCTGCACGGCCCGCTCTGGCTCGTCTGGAAGATGAACGGCGAGGACCTGCCGCCCGAGCACGGCACCATCTGCCGCTTCCTCACCCCCGGCCGCTACGGGCAGAAGAACCCGAAATGGCCGATCTCGATGGAATTCATCGACACGCCCTACCTCGGCTTCTGGGAGAGCTACGGCTGGTCGGACGACGCGAGCTACTACCCCACCGGGCTGCTGCTCAACCCGTCCATCTACACGACCGCAGCCGTCGGCCCGGCGACGATCTCCGGCGTCGGCTTTGCCGGCAAGGACCCGGTCGTCGCGGTGAATGTGCGCGTCGACAGCGGCGAATGGCAGCCGGCGACGATCACCTACAGCCCCGGCGCGGACATCTGGGTGGTGTGGACGTTCCACTACGACGTGCTCGAGGGCGAACACACGGTCCAGGTCCAGTCGGTAACGGCGAGCGGCGCCGTCTCCAACGACAACCCCGACGGCACCGGTGTTCAGGACGGGTACGACGGCAGCATGGAGATCACGATCAAGGGGGTCTGACTTTTTTGGTCTGGCGGCGGGCCGAGGGGCGGTCGGGCGTGTAGCTTGCCGGGATGGTTTCGCTCCTGCCCTACGTCGCCGCCGGTCTCGCGATCGCGGGGCTGATCAGCTTTCACGAATTCGGGCACTTCATCGTGGCGAAGGCGCTCGGCGTCTACGTCCGTGTGTTCAGCCTCGGCTTTGGCGGCCGCATGTTCGGCGTGCGGTGGGGCGGGACCGACTACCGCGTGTCCTGGATCCCGTTCGGCGGGTACGTACGGATGGCGGGCGGGGACCCGTTCGCGGAAGGGGGTGCGGAGCCCGAGGACGAGGAGCCGGTCGCGCACGAGCAGCAGTTCATGTCAAAGCCGCCCTGGAAGCGGCTTTTGATCGTCATGGCGGGCCCTGGATTCAACCTGGCGCTCCCCTTCGCGCTCTTCACCGCGCTCGGGGCCCTCGGGGAGCCCCAACCTGCCGCGGAGATCGGCAAGGTGGAAGCGGGATCGACGGCGGAGAAGGCCGGGATCCACGTCGGCGACGACATCGTCTCGGTCGACGGGCACCACGTATTGTCCTGGTACGACCTGCTGGATGAGTTCAAGGCCTCGACCAGCGATGTCATCGCGCTCGACCTCACCCGCAACGGGGCGGCTGTCCACGTCGACCTGCCCTTCGTCGCGCCCGATCCCGCCGAGGGCGACACCACCCGGGACCCCTACGACTACGGCCTGGGCGTGTACTGCGCCGACTCCGAGATCGCGGTGGACGACCCGAAGAGCCCCGCGGGGGTCGCGGGCCTGAAGACGGGCGACCTCGTGACCGCCGTCAACGGCACGCCCCTCCACACCTACCATCAGCTCGCGGACGCGCTCGCCGCCATCCCGCAAGGCTCCGGCGTAGAGATCGGCTTCAAGCGCCAGGAGACAGCGTCCACCGTCACCTTCTCCGACGCCGGCTGGACCCCCGCGCCGCAGCCCGGCGACGACGCCGTGTGGACCCGCTGGGGCATCGCCTCCATCGCGCTGACCGTGGACCGCGTGGAACCCGCCTCCGCCGCCGCGAAAGCCGGCATGCTCCCCGGTGACCGGGTGCTGGCCGTCGACGACACCCCCGTGCACGCCTGGTATGACCTGATCAAGAGCGTGAGCGAGACGGCGAGCGGCGAGGGTCAGGCGATGACCGCGCACGCGCTCACCCTCACGATCCGCCGCGACGGCCTCGTCCAGCCGATCGCGATCACCCCGGACGTCGTGACCGACAGCGACGAGCGCGGCAAGTACCACACCCGCGCGCGCCTCGGCCTCGCCGGCGCCGGAATCGCGGTCACCGGCCCGAGCGTCTCGCGCGTGTACCCGATCGGTCAGGCGTTCACGCGCGCCTGTGACCAGACCTGGCAGCTCTCCACCTACATCGTGGACACGCTCTCGCACCTCGTGATCGGGCAGCGCGACCCCAGCAAGACGCTCGGCGGGCCCGGCCTCATCTTCGGCCAGCTCAAGCAGGCCGCGGAACAAGGGATCCTGCCCCTGCTGCGCCAGATCGGCATCCTGTCCATCAGCCTCGGCATCCTCAACCTCGTGCCCATCCCCATCCTCGATGGCGGGCAGATCTTCATGTACGTCGCGGAGTGGCTGCGTGGTCGGCCGTTGCCGCAGCGCGTGCGGGAAAGGGCCCAGCAGATCGGCATCATCTCGGTCGTGCTGCTCCTGTTCGGGGTCATGCTGATGAACTACGTGAAGCCCCCGGGGTGAGGCTGCTCGCGATCGAGACGGCCGGCCCGGTCATCGGCGTTGCGGCGTTTGTGGGTGGTAATTGTGTGTTTTCGGCCGAGGAGCGGATCGTGCTCGGGGCCGACGGCTGGCTCCTGCCGAAGGTCGCGGAGGCGCTCGCAGCCGCGAGGGCGAGGGGGCGAAGCGGGGCGGGCGGGCTGGATGCCAACAACGCTGTGCTGGACGCGATCATCGTGGGTGTTGGGCCGGGCGCGTTCACGGGCGTGCGGGTGGGCGTGGCGACGGCGTTGGGACTGGCGACGGCGCTGGGGTGCACGGTGATCCCGGTCTCGTCGCTGGCGATGCGAGCGGCGGCTCACCCCGGGCACGCGCGCCTCACCGTCGCGCTCGACGCGCGCAAAGGCAAGGTCTACGCTGCGGAGTTTGACACGCGCGGGCACGTCCCCGTCGCCCTCGGACCCGAACGCGACGAGGCGCCGGAGAGTGCCCTGACCGGCGAAGGGGCGCTGGTCGGCGAGGCCGCGCTCGTCTACGAAGCACTCGCTGGCGAGGGCCGGATCGTCGACGATCCCGGCGCCATCGGCATCTCAGCGGCTGTCGCCTTCGCCGGCCTGCCTGCCCTGGACGCCGCTGCCGTACGGCTGACGTACCTGCGCGGCGAGGAGCAGGTGGTGACGGTGGCCAAACCCCGCCGGTGACGGTTCACCCCCCCGTCTCGCCCGCGACGGACGGCAAGGGCTGGTGCGCCCGCGCCGCGTCGATGGCCGCTGTCGCCGCTGCCGCGCCACCGTGGATCTGGATCCAGCGCGGCCCCCACGGCCCGTACACGAAGATGGTCGGAGTCCCCTCCACTTTCACCGCCTCAGCCTCCTTCAGATCCTGCGCCAGCACCGCCGCCGGCTCCGGACCGGCGAGGCAGGCGTCAAAGCGCTTCCCCGCCACGCCCGCCTGCTTTTCGAACCCCGACATGTCCGCGAGCATGTCCTGGTGCGAGTACAGCAGGCCCGCCAGTGCATCAAACTTGCCCTGCTCGTTCGCGCAGATGACCGCGGCAGCCGCTGCACACGCGAACTCATGGCGTGCACCCTCGATATCCGGGTTGCACAGCCCGCTGATGGGGTAGTGCTTGACGACGAGGCGCACGTCCGCGTGCTGATGCACGTAGCTGTCCATGACACCGAAGGCTGGGCCGCAGAACGGGCACTGTAAATCGGAGAATTCGAGGATGGCGTAGGGGGTTCCGCGCGCGCCGACCACGCCGTCTTTGGCGTCCTCGACAACCGGGCCCGCCGGGATGGTGGCGACGGGCGGAGCGCCGGGCGGCTGCGTCAGCGGCGGCGTTGGCGGGACCAGCTCGGGGGGCGGGACGGGCTTGGCACAGCCGGCGAGGACGAGGGCGACCAACGGGAAAGTCAAGAAGCGCGAGGGCATCGTCGCCGGCTATCCCGCGATTTGTCGCTTCGGCTCGGTGCGCCGGGCGACGAGGATGAGCGTCTGCGGACGACCACGCCTCGGAAACCACGCGCCGAGCCGGTACGTGAGCCAGAAGCGCAGCCGGTTCGTCAGCCGGCCGAGCCCCAACGCGCGGAGCACGGCGGGGCCACGCTTTTCGGGGATCCGCGAGTACCGGTGCAGGGCGACGAGGTCCAGATCGACCATCGTCAGCAGCCGGCCGAGGGACGCCTCGCCGAAGAAGGTGAGATGCTCGGGCAACTGGAAGCGCTCCGTCGCGGCGATCAAGCCGTGGTAGCGGGGGTCGACATCTGCGAAATTTCCTGTTTCAATGACCATGATCCCACCCGGGGCCAGCCGCTCCGCCATCAATCGCAGCGCGGCGACAGGGTCGTCGAAGTGCGAGAGGACGTTCACATGGACGATGACGTCAAAAGGCCGGCCGCCGAAGCTGGTGGACGAAAGCGGCGCTTCTTCACAGGCAACGCCGCGAACACGCAGGAACGTGGCGAGGACGGCGTTTGGCTCGATGGCGGAAACGTCGTAGCCCCGGGTCTGTGCCTCCGCGAGCAGAACGCCCCCGCCGGCCCCGACCTCCAGCACCGTGCACGCCGGACCTTGCGCGAGGACGTGCGGGCGGAGCAGGTCGAGCACGTGGCGCGCCCGGGCGACCGCGTAGGGGTCGCGCGCCTTCGCGACGTGCACGCGCGCGGCGGTCTGCGAGGCGTCGTGCTCGTAGATCGCCAGGACCTGCGAGGGCTCCGGGCGCGGTGTCACGTAGATGAGCCCACAGCCGACGCACCGAAAGGCCGTGTGCCCGCTCTCGGCGATCGCAGGCGCCTCCCCGGCTCGCGGGCGACCTCCGCACAACGGGCATCCGACCTCAACCATCCGCCCGCCTATCGCATCACCGGCCTCGCCAACGCGGCGGCGGGGGGGAACTGACGCGGGCTGCCGGCCGTGGTAGTCCTCTGGATGCCTTCGGTTTCCCCCGCCACGACGGCGCGAATCCTGCTCGTCGAGGACGACACCACCGACCCCGGCCTCCACGCTGCCCTCGGGGACGGGGGCCATGCGATCTCCCGCGTCGACGACGCCGAATCGGCCGTGACGGCCCTCCTCGCGGCCCCGTTTGACTTGATCCTCAGCGATGTCCACCTCCGCGACGGCACCGGCTTTGACCTCTGCCGCCGCGTGAAGGCCACCCCGATGCTCGCGAAGCTGCCCGTGCTGCTGGTCACCAGCGAGGCCGAGCCCATCAACGTCCTGCGCGGGCTGGAGGCCGGCGCGGACGGCTTCCTCACGCGCGGGCGCCAGCCGGCCGAGGTCCTCGCCCGTGTCGACCGCCTGCTCGCCAACGGACCCCGCCGATCGCTGCCGGGCCCTCGTTCCGTCGCCTTCGCGGGCCAGGAGTTCCAGCTCGCCAACGACCCCGCGCAGATCGAGGATGTGCTGTTGGCCGCGTTCGAGGACGTGCTCAACCTGCGCGGCGCCCTCTCCCGGGAGCGCGACGGCGTCCAGACGACGCTGAGCGGCGTCCTCGACACCGTGCCCGTCGGCATCGTCGTGGTGGACGCGCAGGGCACGCCCCGGCTGGTGAACCAGGCGGCGCGCCGGTTGCTCGGGACGGCGTCGACCGCGAACGTCACCGAGTGGGCGCGGTCAGCGCGGATGCACCTGCCCGACGGCACCGCCGCGCGAATGGCCGACGTGCCGACGTTCCTGACGTTGTCCGACGGCGAATCCAGGTTCGAGGTGGAGCTTCGCTGCGGCGGCGAGGACGGCACCCCCGCGCTTGTGAGCTCGACGGCCTTCCGCGACGCCGACGGGAACGTCTCCGAGGTCGTCTCGGCGTTCACCATCATCACCGACCGCAAGGCCGCCGAGGAAAAGCTCGCCCGCGCCGCCTACTACGACGCGCTGACCAGCCTCCCCAACCGCCGCTTGTTCGTCGAGCGCCTCGGCCGGGCGATGCTCTCCAACGACCGCAAGCCCGACCTCTTTGCGGTGCTGTTCCTCGATCTCGACCGCTTCAAGGTCGTGAATGACAGCCTCGGCCACCAGGCAGGCGACCTCCTGCTCGTTCAGGTCGCCCGACGCCTGGAGCAGTGCGCTCGCATCGGCGACACCGTTGCCCGCCTCGGCGGCGACGAATTCATCCTGCTGCTGCCCCACCTCACCATCCCCGCAGACGCCATCCGCGTCGCCGAGCGCATCCGCCTCTCCCTCCTCTCGCCCTTCGATCTCGATGGGCAGGAGGCCAACATCGGCACGAGCATCGGCATCGCCCTCTCCTCCACCGGGTTTGACGGGCCGGACGAGATGGTGCGCGACGCGGACACGGCGATGTACCAGGCCAAACGCGGCGGAAAGGGGCGCTACGCCATCTTTGACCCGTCGATGCACGCAAAGGCCGTGGAGCGCTTCCAGTTGGAGGGCGAGCTGAGGCGGGCGGTGGATCGCGAGGAGCTATGCCTCGAATACCAGCCGCTGGTCTCGCTCGTCGACGGCCGGGTGCTCGCGCTGGAGGCGCTCGTGCGCTGGAACCATCCGACGCGCGGGCTGGTCGCCCCCGGCGACTTCATCCGGTTGGCGGAGGAGACGGGCATCATCGTGCCGATGGGGCGCTGGATCCTGCAGCGCGCGTGCGAGCAGGTGCACGCCTGGCAGAGCCAGCCGGGCGCCAGCGCGATCGCGGTGTACGTCAACACCTCGATGAAGCAGGTGAGCGACGCCGGGTTCGTCGAGGCCGTCCGCAGCGCGCTCGCGGTCTCCGGGTTGAACGCGGGTAGTTTGCGCCTGGAGATCGTGGAGACGGCCCAGCCGAGCACGGTGAGCCGCACCGCCGCCGTTCTCAGCCAGCTCCGCGCGATGGGCGTCACCACGACGCTGGACGATTTTGGCGTGGGGCAATCGTCCTTGAGCTACCTCTCGGACCTCCCGGTGACGGGCCTGAAGATCGACCGTTCGTTCGTCTCCAAGCTCGATTGCGAGGACCCCTCCGATCGCGTGCTGCACGTCATCCTCAACCTCGGGCAGACGCTCTCGCTCGCGGTGACGGCCGAGGGGATCGAGACGGTCGAGCAGCTTCGCAGCCTGCAACGCCTGGGATGCGCGGTGGGCCAGGGCCACCTGCTCTCGCGCCCGCTGCCGGCTGAGGAGACGCGGCGCGTCTTCGTGACGGGGACGGTTCCGAGCTGGGCGTGGACGGTCTGATCAGGGCGTCGCGGGCTTCTTGCGCGGTGCTCGCTTGGCGGTCCCGCTGGCCGCCCCGTCGACGCCCTCGACCGGCACCGGCTTCGGGCGCTTGGAGAGCTGGCGCGGCGGCAGCAGGTCCGGGGCGACGTCGATCTTCTTCGCCATGAAGATCGCCGCGTCCAACTTGTAGAAATGGCGCCCGCGGTAGAACCGCAGCGCGTTCTCGTTGTTCTCGGCGACCTCCAGGACGAGGTGCGTGCAGCCACGCAGGCGCGCGAGGTGCTCGATCTGCTCCAGCACGAATCGCCCGACGCCCTGGCCCTGAAAGCCGGGGTGCACCGCCAGCTCTTCCACGAACAACGGGCGCATCTCGCGGTTGTTGAAGTACCGCTCGTTCATCCAGTTGTCCGACCCGGAGATCTCGTACGCGCACTCGGCGTAGCCGACGACCACGTCACCGTCCGGGTGGCCGACCTCGAACAGCAACTGCTCGATGCCATCCTCCTCGTAGACCTCCAGAAAGCGGGCTTTGGACCGGGGACGTTGGTACTCGACCGTCTGCTTGTTCACGCCGCGGAACACCAGCTTCAGGAATTCCCACGTGCGGTTGAGATCCCGGCGGTGAATGCGCCGAACCTTGACCTCGATCGGTCCGACGACGACGGGGACGGCGGGGGTGGCCGGAACGGGCACGGCGACGGGACGGGCGCGTGGTGGGCGAACGGGCGGGGGCGCGTCGGGCAAGGCGGCGGACTCGGGAGCAGCAGCGGGAGGCGGTGTGGGGCGACGGGCCATGGCGCCGAAGCTATCTCAGCGCGATCCCGGGCGACGCTGTTGGGCGCTAATTCGGGCCGAAACCCTGCGGCCGGGCTGACACGTCGCCCCATACCGCCGCGCCGAGCGGACTCAGTGCGAGCGTCGCGAGCGCCGGGTCGACGAACAGCGGCATCGTCAGGATGAACGTGCCGATCGTCCACACGCGCGCAGAGAGCGCGGGCCAGCGGGCGACGCCGATGAGCCGCTCGGTCGCCACAAGCCCACCCTGAACGAGGAAGAAGGCGCCCATCGGCAGCGCCCCGCGCCAGCCGAGCGCCGCGTACAGCGAGATCGCATGGAACAACCCGCTGAACACGAAGGACCATGCGACGCCCAGCTTCGGCCAGCCTCGACGCGCGAACGGGAGGAAGCACCAGCGATGAAGCCAGCGTCCCACCTCGCGATTCCAGCGCTTTCCCCAGAATTCGACGAGCGAGCGGGAGAGGATGGGGTCGCGCTGGAAGGGCTGTACCCGCAGGCCGACGAGCGCGAAGAGTGCCTGCCCGGTCGCCCCGACGACCTCCATCAACGCGTAGACAGCGAGCGCCCCAAGCAGCCAGCAGGCCCAAAGAAGGGCCACCTCGCGGTGCACCACCGGCAACGTGTCGAGTCGCATGTACTCGAACCACAAGCTCGTCGCAAACACCGCCCCCCAGCCGATCACCCGCGCGCCGGCCCGCAGGTCCACCGACGGTTTGACGTCAGTCATGTCCCGCGGGTCGAACGCCAGTAATGCCAATGCCAACCGCTCGCCGACAGGCTTTTCGGCCTCGGAGACAACGTCGACCATCCGCATGAACATGAGCGCGAGGTAGAGCCACAAGACCGCGCGTTGGAACGGGAATTCTGGCGGGAGGAACGCCGCCGGCACCGCCGTAACCAGCGTGCACGCCAGCGCCGCGACCTTGCGCACCGTCGAAGGGCCGACGATCAGCGCGCCGACCGCCTGGCAACACAGCGCGAGGGCCAGCCACGCCGCTCCGAGCAGGAGGTGCAGCGGCACGGTGGAAGTCACGTCGTACCGCCGTCGTCAGCGCGCATAGGTAGACTCTTAGCGCAATACCGGCGTTTTGCCGGCTTGTTTCAAAAAGCCCCCATTCAAACCGTGCTTGCGGTTTTCCCGCACACGGCTTTCCAACGGTCTTCGTGGGGCAGCTTCGGACAGGTAGACGACG
>CAIMSU010000167.1 GCA_903844155.1 uncultured Pseudomonadota bacterium
CAGGCTATTGACGCGTCAATAGCCTGAACTGAGCAGCTCGGATCGGGCCTGCCAGCGGGTGTACCGGCGGCGGGGTAAAGAGCCCTCGTGAACCTCTCGGCCTCCATTCGCGGCGTCGGCTACCGCTTTGCTTCCGTGAAGGAGGTGATGGCCAAGGCGAACCCGCCCAAGAGCGGCGACGATCTGGCCGGGATCTCCGCGCGGGACGCGGTGGAGCGGGTGGCAGCGCGGGCCGTGCTGGCGGACTTCACGCTGGCGGAGCTGCGCGCGAACCCCGTGATTCCCGGCGAGATCGACGAGCTCACGCGGATGGTGGACGCTTCCCTGGACGAAGGCGCGTTCAACGCCGTCAAGCACCTGTCCGTCGGGCAGTTTCGGGAGTGGCTGCTCGAGCCCTCCACGAAGGGGCCGACGCTGCGCGCGCTTGCGCCGGGCCTCACCCCCGAGATGGCCGCGGCGGTGTGCAAGCTTATGTCGAACCTGGATCTGATGACCGTTGGCGCGAAGTGCGAGGTGGTCGTTCGCGCGAACAACACGCTTGGATTGCCGGGAAGGCTCTCGTCGCGCCTGCAGCCCAACCATCCGACGGACGACGTCGACGGCATCCTCTACTCGACCCGCGAGGGGCTCTCGTACGGCTGCGGCGACGCCGTCATCGGCGTGAACCCCGCGACGGATACGCCGGAATCCACCGCCCAAATTCTCCGGCGCTTGCACGAGGTGATGGACAAGAACCGCATCCCGACCCAGGCGTGCGTGCTCTCGCACGTGACCGTGCAGATGAAGGCGTTGGACCTTGGTTGTCCGATGGACCTCATGTTCCAGAGCATGGCCGGCAGCGAGAAGGGCAACCGTGCGTTCGGCATCTCCATCGCGCTGATGGACGAGGCGTACGCCAAGATGAAGGCGAAGACCTCAAACCGTGGCCCGAACGTCATGTATTTTGAGACGGGCCAGGGCTCCGCGCTCTCCAGCGACGCACACCACGGCGCGGACCAGCTCACGCTCGAAGCCCGCTGTTACGGGTTTGCGCGGCGTTACAGGCCTTTTTTGGTCAACACCGTCGTTGGCTTCATCGGTCCGGAGTACCTTGAGGACGGCCCGCAGATCACCCGCGCCGGCCTCGAGGATCACTTCATGGGCAAGCTGATGGGCCTGCCAATGGGCTGCGATGCCTGCTTCACCTACCACGCGCGCATGACCCAGGACGAAGTGGAGTCCCTGAAAGTCCTGCTTGGAGTTGCCGGATGCACCTACCTGATGTCGCTCCCGGTCGGCGACGACATCATGCTCAACTACCAGAGCACCTCCTTCCACGACATCCCCTCCGTCCGAAACCTGCTTGGAAAGCGCCCAACGCCCGAGTTTGACGCCTGGCTGAACGAGGTCGGGATCATGGACGGACTCAAGCCCGGCGAGCGTTTCGGCGACCCCACGGTGCTGAAATGAGCTTCACGCGCGCGGTGATGGCCGCGCTGCAGGAGCGCCTGGCCGGCATGGACCCGCTGCCGCCGCCCCCGCCGTTGCCGGAGGTGCCGTTCCCACCCTCCCGCGTATTCCCGACTCCCAAGCGGCGTAGTCCGTACGCGGATGCCGCGGCCCGCCACACGACGGCGCTTGTCGGCATCGGTCACGTTGGCACGCGCTACGCGACGGACGTCGTCCTGCAGTTCCAGGCGGAGCTGGCGGTCGCGCACGCTGCCGTCGGCACCGAGCTTCCGGAGGACTGGGCCGAGAAAAACGGCCTGCTCCCGCTGCATTCGCGTGTCAGCTCGCATCGGCAGTTCCTGCTTCGGCCGGACCTTGGCCGTCGCCTGGACGCGCCCTCGCTCGCCCGTCTGGGCGAGAAAGCGAGGAAGGGCGTGGATATCCAGCCCATCCTCGCAGACGGCCTCTCCGCGGTCGCCTGCATGGGCTCGGGCCTTGCGCTGCTGAACCACTTCACGCGCGAGTGCGAGGCGCGTGGCTACAGCGTGGGCACGCCGATGTGCGCCCGCTACGCGCGCGTGTGGCTGGAGGACGAGATCGGCGAGACGGTCGGCGCGAAGGTCGCCGCGATCCTGCTCGGCGAGCGGCCGGGGCTGGGGACGGGCGACGGATTATCCGCCTACCTCGTCTACAGTCCGAAGATCGGGCGGACGGACGGGGACCGGAACATGATGTCCAACATCCATCAGCGCGGTGCTCCGCCCGAGCAGGCCGCTCGTCGTCTCGCCGTGCTCGCTGGCGCCATGCTCGACCAGAAAACGTCCGGTGTACCGCTCAATCTCGCGGGCCTCGACCTTGGCGACGCGGGCGGCGGTGGGTATCGGGCACCGCAGGCGCGGGTCCGGCTCGTTTCGACGGAGGCCTCCAAATGATCCTTGACCGCATCGTCCCCCGCGTGCTCGCCGTCCGTCGCCTGCCGGGCGCGGATCCCGCCCTACTCACGGCGTACGGCGCCGATCCTTCGCGTCACGCGGCGCTGGGCCTCGTCACTGTCGACCAGGACGACCCAACCTACGTTGCGCTGGACGAGGCCACGAAGCACGCCGCCGTGGACGTTGTGTTCGCGAAGTCCTTCTACGCGGGTTCGGCGCATGCTTCCGGGGCTTTGTCGGGCGAGATCCTCGGCGTCATCGCGGGCGCGGACATGGCGGACGTAGACGCGGGACTTGCCGCCCTGATCCGCTGCCTGGAGCACGATGCCTGCTTCTACGCGGCGAATGAGAAAGGCACCATCACGGTCTTTCCGCACGTCATCGCGTCGCTCGGGCGCTATCTCTCCGCGCAGGCGGGTCTGAATGTCGGGGAAGCGATGGCCTACCTCGTCGCGCCGCCGATGGAGCACACGATCGGCCTGGACGCCGCGTTGAAGGCGGCGAGTGTGCGAGCGGCGCGGATCTTCACTCCGCCGACGGAGACCAACTTTGCCGCGGCGTGGCTGTCGGGGGACCTGAATGCGTGTCAGGCGGCAGCGGTGGCGTACGCGGCGGCAGTGGTCGAGGTCGGGCGACAGGCGTGGGACCTGGGGTAGCCTTCTGACGGATGGCGCCACCAGCCCCTTGGGTTCATCGTTGACGGATGTGGCTGTTCCTCCTCGCGTGCACCTCCGGGCCGAACGACTCGGTCGGCGACTCTGCGGCGACGCCGGCGGGTTTTGACGGCGCGGTAATCGCCGTTCAGGGAGACTCGGCGTTGGGCTTTCTCGGTGCGGACGGCACGCTCGTCGGCACGCTGGATCTTGCGACGGAGGCGGGGTCGTGGATGGTGCACAACGTCCAGATCACGCCCGATGGGCAGACCGTCGTGGCGACCGCAATGGCGCCGATGGCGACGATGGACACAGGCAGCGCGGCCGTGGTCCCGGACGAGCTCGTCATGGTCGACATCGCGACCGAAAGCGTGGTGCGACGCTGTGAGTTCACGACCGGTGCAGGCGTCGCGCACGTCGTCACCGACGGCGTGACGGCGTGGGTCACCGGGTACAACGTCAACCTCGTCTATGTCGTTGACCTCGGCACCTGCGGCATCGCCGGCGAATGGCCGCTCCCCGCAGGCACCGGTCCGCACGGCATCCGACGCGCCGCCCCCGACGATCCGCTCGGGGACGGCTTCTACGTGGCCGGCATGGCCGACGGATCGCTCCACCGCCTCGACATGAACGGCAACGACACCGCCTGGGACCTGCCCGGCGCCGCCGTCCAGGTGGCCGTCCTGCCCGATGGGTCCGCCGTCCTCGTGACGCTGCTCGACACCGTTCAGATCGCGTGGCTCGACACCGCGACGGGCACAGTCGCCGCGTACAACCTGCCAGAAGGCGCAGCCGGGCCCGCCCAGATCTATCCGAGCCCCGACAGTCGCAGCGTCTGGGTTGCCGACCAGGGCCCGGCTGGCGGCATCGCCGGGCACGAATTGTTCCAGTTGGAGGCGGCGACGGGCGCGGGGCTCGCGCGGGTGGTGGTCAATGACGCCCCGCATGGTGTCGTCGTCAGTCGGGACGGGCAGACGGTGTGGACGACGACGCTGACGCTGGGGACCGTCGATCGCGTCGACGTGGGCTCGCTCAGCGTCGTGTCGTCGACGATGGTGGGGAACGCGCCGAACGGGATCTCGCTGTCGGATGTCGACGGGGCGAGGCCGTAGGGCTCAAGCCCTCCGTCCCTTGACGTATACGCCGCGCGCCCTCGCGGGCCTACAGGGAACGCACGATGCGCGCCGACCCCGCCCCGCTTCTTCCCACAACGTACGGAACGGCGGCGTCCCTGGGCGTCTTTCACGGCTACGCGCTCGCCGGCCCCGGTGTGGCGCCGGTGCTCACGGAGCGCGTTGTTCCCGCCCCCGGTCCGGGTCAGGCGCGCGTCCGCGTCGCCGGCTGCGGACTCTGCCACACCGACCTTGGTTTTGCGTACGGCGGCGTCCGCACGCGTCACGCGCTCCCGCTCATCCTCGGCCACGAGATCAGCGGTTTCGTCGAGGCCGCCGGGGCCGGTGCCGAGGACTGGGTTGGTCGCGCAGTCGTCGTGCCGGCCGTGATCCCCTGCGACACGTGCGCCGATTGCCGCGATGGCTACCCGATGATCTGCAAGCGCCAGGTCATGCCGGGCAATGACGCCGATGGGGGCTTTGCGACGCACGTGGTCGTGCCGGCACAGGGCCTGTGTGTGGTCCCCGGCGCGGGCAGCGATTTTGACGCCGTCATCGGGCCGAACGGGCTGACGCTGCGGCACCTCGCGGTGATCGCGGACGCGGTGTCCACGCCGTTCCAGGCGGTGCGGCGGGCGGAGGTGCAGGCAGGCGATCTCGTCGTCGTGGTCGGGCTCGGCGGGGTAGGCGGGTACGCGGTGCAGATCGCGCGGCTCGCGGGCGCGGTCGTCGTTGGGCTGGACCCGGATGCCGGTCGCCGGGCGTCGGCGACGGGGTGCTCGCTCGCCCTGGACCCGCGGGCGATGACACCGAAGGAGCTTCGCGCCGCCGTGACCGAGCATGCGCGCGTGACGGGCGCGCGCGCGAACCGCTGGAAGATCCTGGAGTGTTCGGGGTCCGCTGCGGGCCAGGAGACCGCGTTCGGGCTTCTGGTCCACGGTGCTACGCTCGTCGTGGTCGGGTTCACGCCGACTGCCGTATCGGTGCGCCTCTCCAATGTGATGGCGTTTGACGCCCGTATCCTTGGCAATTGGGGCTGCGCCCCCGCGCTGTACTCCGAGATCGTCGCGTTGGCGCTCGACGGCCGGCTCGACCTTGTCCCTAACGTCGTCATCCGTCCGCTCTCGGACCTCCCGGCTGCCTTTGCAGCCGCCTCGGACGGCCACGCGCACGGCGGTCCTCGCGTCGTCTTCGCCCCCGACCTCGCCCCCGATCTCGCCCCGAGTGGAGCCAAAAATGCACCTCGTCTCCCATGATCTCCTCGAATGCGCGCTCCTCGACGGCGTGCGCGTGGAGCGCCGACCCGCTCGGCGCCGCGACGGCACCGTCGTCGACGGACTTCACAACACCTGGATCCTCCTCGACAATCCGTCGCAGCTGAACTCGTACACGACGGGGATGGTCAAGTCCGTCATCCTCGCCTTCCGGGCCGCGTCCAACGACCGCCGGTGCGTGGCGGTGGTGTTCACGGCCGTCGGCGACCGTGCGTTCTGTACGGGCGGAAACACAAAGGAATACGCCGAATACTACGCCGGTCGCCCCGAAGAGTACGCCCAGTACATGCGGCTATTCAACGACATGGTCACCGGGATCCTGACCTGCGACAAGCCGGTCATCTGCCGCGTGAACGGCATGCGCGTCGGCGGCGGGCAGGAGATCGGCATGGCCTGCGATTACTCGATCGCCGCGGATACCGCCCGCTTTGGCCAGGCCGGACCGCGCCACGGGAGCGCGCCCGATGGGGGCAGCACGGACTTCCTGCCGCTCTACGTCGGGGTCGAGCAGGCGATGTATTCCTGCACCGCGTGCGAGCTCTGGAGCGCCCACAAGGCGCACCGGCTCGGGCTTTTGACGTCGATCGTGCCCGTCTTGCGGGATGGCGACGGCGCCTGGGTCCCGAACCCGTTGGTGTGGACGGACGGGTCGGTGGACGACTGGGGACGACTGCGGCACGGCGAGCCGAAGACGGGCACGGACCTCGACGCGGGGAAGGCGATCCTCCGGCGTTGCACCGCGGACCTGACGCTGCTCGACGCCGAGGTTGACGCCCTCGCTGGCAAGCTGCTCGACACCTTCCCCGGCTGCCTGACCAAGACGATCGGCTCGATCCGCGCCCACAAGCGCGCGCACTGGGACAAGAACCGCGAGGCGAACCGGGCCTGGCTGGCGCTGAACATGATGACCGAGGCAAACGCCGGCTTCCGGGCCTTCAATGACGGCGGCAAGGCTCGCGACGGGGTGCGGGAGATCGACTTTGGCGCGCTGCGGGTCCGACTGGCCGAAGGCGAGCCGTGGACCGAGGATCTCATCCGCAGCGTCGGGCCGGCCGGCATGCGGAGCGGGCAGTGAACCCCGTCGCCGTCCGGACCGAGCGGGACGGCCAGATCGTCCGGATCCTCCTCGATCGAGCGAAAGGGAATGTGCTCGACGGCGAGATGGTCGGGGGCTTGCGGGCGGCGCTGAGGGGCCTGCGGAGCGACGGCCCGCTGAAGCTGCTCGTGATCGAGGGCGCCGGACCGCATTTCTCCTTCGGGGCGAGCGTGGCCGAGCATCTGCCGGGCGCGGCGAGGGCGATGCTGACGGACTTCCACGCCTTGTTCCGGGAGATCGAGGCGCTCGGCGTGCCGACGGCTTCGCTGGTTCGCGGGCAGTGCCTCGGTGGGGGTTTTGAGTTGGCGACGACCTGCGGGCACGTCATCTGCGACCCGACGGCGCGGTTTGCGCTCCCGGAGATCACCCTCGGCGTCTTCCCGCCCGTCGCCGCGGTGACGCTGCCGTGGCGCGTGCCCGGCGCGGTTGCGTGCGGCCTCATCCTCTCGGGCGACGTGGTCGTTGGCGCGCGCGCTGCGCAGATCGGCCTCGCCGACACCTGCGCGACGGACCCGGAGGTCGCGTTGCACGAGTGGTTTGATCGGACCCTTGCGCCGCGCTCGGCGGTCGCCGTGCGGTTCGCCTGGCGGGCTGCCCGTCGCGGCATGGCGCGGGCGTTGGAGGTCGATCTACCGGCGGTGGAGCGGATCTATCTGGACGAGCTCATGGCGTGTCGGGACCCGGTGATCGGGCTCGACGCGTTCCTCACGCGCACGCAGCCCGTCTGGGAGCACCAATGAGCACCCGCGCCGCGATCGTGGAACGCGCACAGGCGCTGTACGACGATCTCTCGCTGGGGTCCGTGCGGGCGTGGTGTGCAGAGGGCGTCGGGCGAAAAGCCGCGGGCTACCTGCCGGTCTACGTGCCGCGCGAGGTCATCCACGCCACGGGCATGCTCCCGGTCGGAATCCACGGCGGCGGTGACCGCCTGGAGATCATCCGGGGAGACGCCTATTTCCAGTCCTACATCTGCCATCTGCCGCGCTCGCTCGTGGAGCTGCTGCACACCGGCCGGCTCGATGCGCTCTCGGCGATGATCTTTCCGAGCACGTGCGACGTGATCCGCAACCTCTCCGGGATGTGGAAGCTGCTACGCCCGGATCTCTACGTGCGCTACTGCGATGTGCCGCAGGCGACGGAGCGGTCGACCGGCGGGGCGTTCTGGCGTCGGGAGCTGGAGACGCTCTACGCGGACCTCGCCGAGGTCGCGGGGGTCGCCCCGGATCTCGCCGCGCTCAACCGCTCCAACGCCGTCTACAACGAGGTTCGACGCACCATCCGCGCGCTGTACGCCGCCCGTAGCGATGCCCCCTGGCGCATCCCCACCGAGGAGCTGTACCTGCTGCTCCGCGCGGGCGAGGTACTCCCGCCCGAGGACTTCCTAACGATGGCTGGGGATTATCTTCGCGCCACGGCATTGGACACCGCCCGGCCGAAGGATCGCGTGCGCGTGGTCGTCGTCGGGGCGTTCTGCGAGCAGCCCCCGCTCGGCCTCATCAAGACGATCGAACGCGCCGGATGCTACATCGTCGACGACGACTTCCTGCTTGGAAACCGCCTTTTGACCTCGGACGTCCCGTTCGGCGACGATCCGCTCACCGCCCTCTCCGACACCTTCCTCCACCACGCGATGGCCAGCTCCATCCTCTACGAGCACGCGCCCGACGGCAAGAAGAAGCTCCTCGCCCGCCGCGTCGCCGACGCGCGCGCCGACGGCGTCATCTTCGCCGCCCCGTCATTCTGTGACCCCGCTCTCCTCGACCGCCCAATGCTCCTCGCCGGTGCTGAGGCGGCCAAGATCCCCTGCATGGCCTTCCAGTATTCCGAGAACACCGGTCAGTTCCAGCAATATCGCGAGCAGGCCGGCAGCTTCTCCGACTCCATCAAGCTCTGGGGAGGCCATCCATGACCACGACCGCACCCGCCGCCGTCTCCGCCGATCGGGCGCCCAAAGATCGCTCGATGCAGCTCCAGAAAGACATGATCGCCGAGCACTACCGGCGACTGGAGGCCGCCCCGGAGACGCATGAGCCCGTCGTCTACACCTTCGTCCCGGGCAACTTGACGGAGCTGGTGCGGGCGTTCGGCGCGTTGCCGCTGCTCCCGGAGATCAACGCGCTCCAGTCCGGCATGCGCGGGATGAGCCGAAAATACATCGCCGAGGCCGAGAAAGCCGGGCACTCCGAGGACGTCTGCACGTACGTGAAGTGTGATCTCGGCATGCTCAAGTCGGGGAACATCGGGCCGACGGGAACGCGGCTTCCAAAGCCGGATCTGCTGCTGTTGAGCTACACCGGCTGCTACACGTTCATGAAGTGGTTTGAGCTGCTCCGCGAGGAGTACGACTGCCCCGCCGTGTTCCTGCACGTCCCCTACCAGGGCGACGGAAAAGTCGCCCCCGAACACCGGAAGTACGTCGTCGACCAGATCCGCGAGAAGATCATCCCCGCCCTCGAGCAGGTGACGGGGCGGAAGCTGGACGAAGCGCGCCTCTCCGAGCTGCTCGGCTACTCGCGCGCGGCCGAGGACGACCTCGTCGCCGTATTGCAGTCAGCGAAGCACCATCCTTCGCCGATCGACTCCTGGTTCGGGGCCGTGTACTACGTCGGGCCGATCTTCTCGTCGTTCCGCGGGACGCCCGAAGGCGCGGCGTACTACCGGGCCTTGCGCGAGGAGGTGGAGGAGCGCGTGGCCCGGGACGAGGGGCCGATGACGCCATCTGGTCGGTTGGACGAGCAGAAGTACCGGATCGTCGCCGAGGGACCGCCGAATTGGACGAGCTTCCACGACTTCTGGCGCATGTTCTCGGAGGAGGGCGCGGTGTGCGTCGCGTCGACGTACACGAAGGTCGGGGGAACCTATGATTTTGGCTTTCGCCACGATCCTTCGGACCCGATCGGCACGCTCGCCGACTACTGCGCCGGCTGCTACACGAACCTGAACCTGCCGCAGCGCGTGGAGATGCTGGCGGACTACGTGCGGAACTACGAGGCGGACGGCTTCCTCGTCCACAGCGTGAAGTCGTGCAACAGCTTCTCGGCGGGGCAACTGCTGATCCTGCGAGAGGTGGAGAAGCGGACGGGGGTGCCGGGCGCGTTCATCGAGTCGGACCTCGTCGACCCGCGGTACTTCTCGGCCGCGAACATCAAGAATCGGCTCGAGAGCTACTTCCAGATGCTCGCGGCGCGAAGGGGCGCAGGCGGATCGCTCCCGCTTGGCGTGGTCGCGGGCGGTGCGCTGTGAACGCGTATGTCGGCATCGATCTCGGCAGCACGACGACGAAGGCGGTGGTGCTGGCGGAGGACGGCTCGATCCTCGGCCGCGGAATCACCAATTCGCGGTCCAACTACGATCTCGCGGCGGAGGTCGCGCGCTCGGAGGCGTTCGTGACGGCCCGGTTCGGCCTGCTGCGGCGCGAGGTGCAGAAGGAGGCCGGCGATCGTGTCCTTGACAAGCTCCTGCGCGCCTTCCGGGCGGAGCAGGACCTCGTCCAGATGCGCCGGATGCAGGCGCTGATCGACGACGAGGTCGAGAACGGCGTCGTCCGCGACCTCCAACGGGCGACGCGGGAGGCCCTCGCCGGGATCTTCCGGACCGTCGAGGCTGAGGAGGAAGCCTGGTTCGCCGACGATGATCCGCCGAAGCGCTCGGACTTCTTCCGGGACGTGGTCGGCTCCGCGTACACGCGTGCGGCCGAGGCGCTCGTGCCGGAGACGGGGCTGTCCTTTGACCTGTTCCTCGGCCTTTGGGACAAGTGCATCATCCGGGTCGAGAACGAGCCGATCAACCTTGGGTTCGCGGACCACATCGGCAAGGCGATCCTGCGCATGGGCAGTCCGGCGACCGTGGTGGAGGGGGTGGAGCGGGCCTTGGCGGTCGATCTGGTCGCCGCTGCGACGGTTGGGACCGGCTATGGCCGGGCGCGACTCCCTTTTCCGAAGGAGCAGATCCGGTCGGAGATCCTGTGCCACGGCCTCGGCGCGCACGCGATGTACCCGAACACCCGAACGGTGCTGGACATTGGCGGGCAGGACACCAAGGCGATCCAGGTCGACGCCGACGGGATCGTGACGTCCTTCCAGATGAATGACCGCTGCGCAGCGGGTTGCGGGCGCTACCTTGGCTACCTCGCCGACGAGATGAACGTCGGCCTGCACGAGCTGGGGCCGATGGCGATGACGTCGACGCGCAGCGTGAAGATCAACAGCACGTGCACGGTGTTTGCGGGCGCGGAGCTGCGAGAACGGCTCTCGCTTGGCGAGAAGCGCGAGGACATCCTCGCCGGGCTGCACCGCGCCGTCATCCTGCGCGCCATGAGCCTGCTGGCGCGCTCGGGCGGGATCGCGGACGAGTTCACCTTCACCGGCGGCGTGGCCAACAACCCCGCGGCCGTCTCAGCGCTCACGCAGCTCATTGTAGAGAACTACGGACAGAGAACGCTGAACATCTCGCCCGCGAGCATCTACACAGGCGCGTTGGGCGCGGCGATGTACGCGGCAAGAGGAGGTCCGTCATGATCGTTACCACCGGAATCGATGTCGGCAGCGGCGCCGTGAAGGCCGTCGTCATGCGCGTTGACACAGCCGACGCCTCCGGAGAGGCGCGGATCCTCGCCCATTCTGTCGGGCGCATCCGGCGGCGCGCCATCGACGCCGTGGTCGAGGAGGTCTACGGCCGAGCGCTCGCGGACGCCGGAAACCCTGACGTCGCCTACGTCGCCACGACCGGCGATGGCGAAGACACCCCGTTCGCGACCGGCCACTTCTACGGCATGACCGCCCACGCCCGCGGCGCCCAGTTCCTCGACCCCACCGCCCGCGCCGTCCTCGACGCCGGCGCCCTGCACGCCCGCGCGATCGCGATGGCCCCGAACGGCCGCGTCCTCACCTACAAGATGACCAGCCAGTGCGCCTCCGGCTCCGGCCAATTCATCGAGAACATCGCGCGGTACCTGGGCGTTTCCCTCGCAGACGTCGGCGCGATCTCGCTGCAGGGCGCGAACCCCGAGAAGGTCAGCTCGATCTGCGCGGTGCTGGCCGAGACGGACGTCATCAACATGGTCTCGCGCGGCATCTCCACGCCTGACATCCTGCGCGGCATCCACCAGAGCATGGCGGGGCGATTTGCCCGCTTGATCCGGTCGGTTCATCCGGCTGGGCCGGTGTTCGTGAGCGGCGGGCTTGCAGGGGACACCGGCCTTCTCTCGGCGTTGGAGGAGGCGCTGGGGCAGGGGCCGCTCGCCGACCGCCCTGCGCGAATCGTCGCCACAGAAGCGCACATTCCGCTCGTCACCCACGCGCTGTCGATCCATGCGGGGGCGATCGGGGCGGCGTTGTGGGGGGCGTATCGGTTTGGGCGGCTCAAGGCACCTCCGTCTGCCCCGCCAGATCCGCGCCCCAACACCCCGCCGTCCCGTCATTGAGCAGCCCGCAGGCGTAATACTGGCCGACGGTAACCGCTGAGAAGGGTCCCGGCGGAGCGACGGTCACAGCGCCGTTCGTCGTCCCCCAACACGTCACCCCGCCGCCGGCGTCCAGCGCGCACGTCGCCTGATCCCCGGCTTCAAGCGCGACAAACGCGCCGGATGGTACGTCCGACTGACCGTCCCCGTCGGCACCCCAGCACGCGATCGTGCCGTCGACGTGCAGGCCGCAGGCGTGATCTCGGCCGACGGAGATCGCCGACCAGGGCCCAGCGGGGATGGCGCAGTCGTCGTTCGTGCAGGCGCCCCAGCACGCGGCCTCGCCGGTTCCGTCGATTGCGCAGGTGGCGTCGTACCCGGCGGCGACGGCGACGAAGCTGCCGGCTGGCGCCCGCGTGAGCGCAGACTCGCCCCAGCAAGTGAGGGCTCCCGCGCCGTCGAGCGCGCAGCCGTGCCAATCCCCCCCGGCAATCGCGGTGAATGTGCCGGCGGGTGGGTCTGACTGCCCGGTGGTGTCCGAGCCCCAACACGTGATCGTTCCGTCGGTGCCGAGGGCGCAGGTGTGGTCCTCGCCGAGCGCGACGGCGCTGTACACCCCGTCGACGACGTCGATCTGGCCGTAGTGATCCTGGCCCCAGCAGGTCACCGCGCCGGTGGCTGCGACGCCGCAGGCGTGCTCGGAGCCGGCGTCCAACGCCACGAAAGGTACGGTGCCGTGATTCCAGGCGGTTGGGGCGGAGTCAGTGGCCGAGTCGGGGGAGACGGAGTCGGGGCTGATGGGGGCGGGGGCGTGGCAGGCGAGGAGGAGGGCGAGGGCGGCGAAGCGCATGGGCGAACCTACCTCGGATTCTTCCTCCCCTTCTCCCGGAGGGCTGATCGGACCACACGTGTACCGGCGTCGCTCCATCCTCCCCCTCTCCCTCCGGGAGAGGGTGCCGGCGTAATCGCCGGCGGGTGAGGGCATTACGTAGGATCTTTCTTACGTTTAGACGGCCACCACCGGTGGCCAGCTGGCCGGGATGCGCCGACCAGTCTTCCGTGAGGCACTCATCCGGCCGGGTACTGGCCCTGCCCCGATCCCGGGCTCCCGGCGGGAGAAGGGGAATACCGTTGGATTTCGGCCGAGTTTCTACCCTCAGCCATGCCCCGATCCTGACCCCCGCCACTCCCGAACGCGCCCCGATGCAAAATGGAGTGGGAACGACCGCGCAGGATCTGGATCCCGCGAGGATGAGCCCCAAAATAGGCTTAGATCGCCACCCCAATCCGGAACCGCGCCGTGTAGACATACCCGGGCGCCGTGTAGAACTCCGCCGCGCCCTGGATGCGCTTCCACTGCGCCTGCGTGCCCGCGGATCCCGTAAAACCCTGGTACGGCGTGTGATTGCTGGCCACGACGCCATCGTCGCCGACCCAGAAGAACGTCGCGACGTTCGTGAAGCCGAGTGCCACGTAGGGCGAGAGGGCGAGGGGGTGGTCGCCCTTGCCGATATGCAGGTTGTACCCGGCCATTGCGTCGACGCCGTAGGTCGAGCCGCTGTAGAAGTCGAGGACGGGCGGGGCGGTCGGGTCAAAAGCCGTGGCGACGTCGGCGACGGTCTTGAGCATGGTGTAGTGGTAGCGAAGTCCAAAGCCGAGGCCGCTTTTCAGCGGGAGGGCGATGCCCGCCTCGCCGCTGGCGATGACGTTGCGCGTGCCGAACACGGTGAGCGGCGGGACGTAGCCGAGGCCGCCGTAGAGCGCGATGGGGCCGAGCATCGGGAACGTGAAGGTGATGCGCGGGCGAGGAAGAACCGGCGCTTTGTTCGTGTCTTCCGTCTTCGTCGCCCCAAAGACGAGGCGGTGGTAGCACGAGACGGGCGGGATGACCGACGCCTCAAACGAGATCGCGCCATGCCCGGGCTCGTTCGGCATGAAGCCGTGGAGCGGCGAAAAGGTCGTCGAGAGCGAGAAGAAGTTCAGCAGGTAGTCCTGCTGGTCCTGGTCGGCGGGCGGGTTCGCCTGGGCGGCGGTCGCGACGGCCTGACAGGCGGGGTCGATGTTGCTGGCGTGCGCCGTGCCTGCGGCGAGAATGGCAGCGAGGAGGATGATCATTGTGCGTTCGCTCCGCGGGCGATCCAGCCGTAGATGACGCCGAGCTCGTCCGGTTTGAGCTGGTCACCGTCGAATGGCATCACAGCACCCTCGCCCGTGTGGAGCTGGTGGTCGACCTTGCGCCAGAGGAAGCTGTGCTCGGGATCGTAGGGCTTGACGCGTTCGTCGCTGGACTTCGTCGACGGTTGACCGACGATCGCGGCGTACGAGTCGCCGTCCGTCAGGTACATGGGTGGGGTTGCGTTCGGGGGCCTGTAGCCGTCGACGGAATGGCAGGAGATGCAGTGTGCGTCGAAGATGTTCTGCACCTGCGCAAAGGCGTAGAGGTCGCCGCCGCCGCTGTCACCGCCGGTATCGCCGCCGCCCGTATCGGACTGCGTGTCCGTGTCCGACCCGGTATCGCCCGAGGTGCATGGCGCGCCGCTGTCAATCCATGTCTCGACCGCCGTGATCGTCGCGTCGTCCAACTGCCCGCCCTGGGGCATGCGCTGGCCGTCCACGTCCGTGCCATTGATCTTGTTCCAAAGCACGCTTGAGGCGTGGTCGCCGGGCACGATTCGGAGCGCGGGCGAGTAGGACGTCGAGCTGGCGTCGACGAGCGCCGCGCAGGCGTCCGTTTGCAGGTCGAGCCCTCCCAGCGCAGGAGTCGTGCCGTGACACGAGTAGCAGTTTGCGCTGAAAATACCCTGCATCCCGGCATAGTCGCTGGTCAGCGCCGCGCCGGTGGAAGCGGTGATCGGCGCGGGGAAGATGGTGTTGTCGCACCCCGCGACGGTTGCAGCCAAAGCGCAGCCGGCGAGGGCGAGGAGGGGGGGCCAGACGGTTCGGAGCATGGCGGCGATTCTACCGCATCCCGGCCGGCGCGTCCGCGGTGGGTCGGTGGCGTGTGCGTTGAAACTCCGATAACGGAGCGGTGCTCCCCAAGGATGTCTACATGGCCTACATCATCGGGCTCGCCAGCAGCTGCCTCTGCTGCGCCGGCTTCGTCTTCTTCATCATCCTCATCGTCGGCTTCCTCGCCATGCGCAAGCGCGGCAAGACCGGGAGCGCCAAGGAGGTCATGGCCGTTGGCGTCGAGGAGGTCTCGCGCGCGTTCGTGAAGACCAAGAAGTCGCGCGAGGAGATGATGCGCGAGGAAGAGGAAGAAGAGCGCAAGAACAAGCGCTGACGTCAGCTCTCCAGTGTGTCCGCGTCGCTGGACGCCCAGCGGTAGAGCACCGGGCATCAGAAAGCGTGACGGCAGGACGCGGGCCCCGAATGCAGCAGGTTGTTCGCGTACGGGTCCTTAGCCCCCCGCCGCCTCGGCGTTGCCTCCGGGCCTAATGGGTGCCGGACCCGAGCTTCGTCTGTACGTCGCCTGGGATCAGCACCCGCGCCACGAGCGCCACGGCGAGCAGCGCGCCGAAAGTGGCCACCACGGCGGCGCCGGTTGGCATGTCGAGGCTGAACGACGCGTAGATGCCGAGCACGCTACCGACGAACCCTACCGCCCAACCCGCCAGCAGGCGCCGGCCAACGCCCTGCGTGAACAGCGCCACGATCACCGTCGGCACGACCAGGAACGAGAACACGATGAGCACGCCGCCAATCGTGACCGACAGCGAGATCACCACGCCAAACGTCGCGTAGAACGCCAGATCCCACCACCCGATGCTCATGCCGTTCTTCTCAGCTTGCTCCGGATCGAACGAGAGCAGCAGGAACTTTTCGCGAAAAGCGTAGTGGATCGCCGCGATCACCGCGTACACCGCCGCCGTGATCTCGATGCGCTCCGGCGTGACGACGAGCAGGTTCCCGACCAGGATCTGCTGGATCTCGTCGGCGCCGTGCGGTCCCCGGTCAGCCACGATGATCGCGACCGCGCTCGCGACGGCGTACACGATCCCGATGAACGCCTCGACCGGCACCCGCTTCGCCTGCGATCGTGCGAGGGTGAACAGGATCGCGCCCACAAACGTGAACCCGAGCGAGACCCAGTAGCTCTCCAGGCTCCCCGGCTCCGCGTTGAAGAACAGCGCACACGTGGCTCCCAACGCGGCGATTTGCGCGAGCGCCAGGTCCACGAAGATCACCCCCCGGGTGATCACGTGGATGCCAAGGTACACGTGGATGCCGAGCAGCACCAAGCAGGCCACGAAGGCTGGGAGGAGAAGTTGGAGGATTTCGGACATGTGGAATCAGGCCCCGGTCGTCAGGATGCGGACGATGGTGTCGAACAGCTTGAAGTAGTCGTCCGCGCCCGTCAATCCGCCCACGCTGGAGGGGAGAGTCAGCACCTTGGCGCCGGAGCCGCTTGCGATTGGCCCGGCATCGGCCGCGTTGTGAAAGGGCTCGACGATCACGTACTTCACGCTGTTTGCCTTCGCGAGCGCCACGAGATCGAGCGTGTGCTGGGGAGTGGGCGGGATCCCTGGCTTCGGCTCCACAAAGCCCACGACGTTCAGGCCGTACGCCTTCGCGAGGTAGTCAAAGGTCGAGTGGTAGCCGATGATCGCCGAGCCCTTCATCGGGGCGAGCGCTGAGGCCCAGGCGGCCTCCTTCGTGGTCATCGTTGCATCGAACGTCGCGAGGTTCGACTTGTAGGACGCCGCGTTTTGGGGGTCGACCTGCTCCAGCCGGGCCTCGATCAGGTGGGCGACCTTGCGGCCGTTCTCAGGGTCGAGCCAGTAGTGGGGGTTGCCAGCCGGGTGGATGTCGCCCCGGGACCGGTCGATGGTGCCGTCCGGGACCTCGATCGGCGTGATCGCCTGCGACGCCTCCAGGTAGCCCGAGGTACCAGATTGCACCTTGGGATTTCCCGCCCCCGAGAGCAGCGGCGGCAGCCAGCCGACCTCCAGCTCCATCCCCACGCACACCACCAGATCGGCGCTTGCAAGCTTGAGCATGTACGAGGGCTTGGCGTCGACGAAGTGCGGATCGAGGTCGCCCCGCGCGATCCAGCTCACCTTCACGTTGGAGCCGCCCACGGCCTGCGTGAGCGCCGCGAGGTCCTGAGTGGTGGTTACGACATTGACCGTCGCGAACGCGGGCGCAGACGCGAAGAGGCCGGCCAGCACCAGCAGCGCGCGGGCGGGGGAGATGTTCGAAAGCATGGGACCTCGGTTCAGTAGGAGTGGGCGGGGTGAACCCCGATGACGAAGTTGAGCTGCCCGGTGACGGAGTCGGCGGTGTGGCCGCCGGGGAGGAACTGGCGCTGGGCCTGGACGCGGAAGGACGAGAACTCCGTCGGGGCGAGGACGGCAATGGCGGTACCGGCGAGCGTCTGCCCGCCGTTCCAGGATTTTTCGGTCGCACCGGGTAGCCCGACGAGGTCGAACCTTCCACCCAGCCAGAACACTCGAGTGAGGGAGTATTCCAGGGTGGAGTAGAACCCGCCGAGCTGGCGGTCGTCGGTGCTGAGATTTGCTCGCGATCCCGTCTTGTTCGCGTAGATGAACTCGTTCTGCCAGATGAGCCTGTTCCACTGGTGGTGGTTGGAGCCGTGGCCCTTGACGGTGATGTCGGCGCCACCGACCACGCTGCGCCCGCCGATGTCGTCGAGCCCAGTCAGACCCGAGACGCCGATCTCGGCGCTGTAGTTGTCCGAGAGGTCGATGAGGTTCTTCCAGTGCGCCAGGTAGCCGAGCCCGCCGGCGTTCCCGGACCCCAGCACGACGTCGTTCTGGCCCGCGTCGAAGCCCAGGGTGAACTGCGAATACCAAGGGAGCGGGAGCATGTATTGGGCGTTGATGCCAACGTCGTTGAGCCCCTCGCTGCCGAACACCTTCTGGGAGATGAGCGCACGGTCGATGGTCAGGAGCGCATGGGTGTGCGTCATGTTCTCGCGGCCGAAGGGCTCCTTGATCTTGCCGATGTTCAGCAACAGGTGCGGCACGGCCGTCATGGTCACGTTGCCCTCCTCCACGCCAATCCCCTCGGTGCCGGGGATGGAGAGGACCATGTTGGCCTTGAAATAAGGGTCGACTGCAGCCGTCAATTGCACCTCCATCTCCTGAACGGAGATGCCCGTGCCGTACGTCTCACCCTTCCCCGCGAGCGCCTGTGACTTCCCGGTCCACGACGCGGGCTGGATCGTCCCGTCGTCGCTCTCCACGCCGGCCAGAAAGAGGCCGTTCGCCGAGATGCCAGGGTTCATCGCGGAGATGAAGGACTGCCCGCCCCCTCCGCCATCGGCCGCCATGGCCCGGGACGGGAGCGACAGGATGCCGCCAAGGAGGGAGAGGATGGCGAGACGGATAGGCAGTTGCATACGTATTGCAATAACTCGGCACAGCGTTCATTGCAACTCAGTTGTGTCTATTGTTGTCCGCGGCTCGTGGCCGCCGCCCTAGCGCGACCGCTACATTGCGCGAATCCGGTGAATTGATGCTTCTGGCCGTCCTCGCGCCCGCGCTGTTCGACGTCGCCCTGGCCGACCCACCCGTCTCGGTCGGCGGCGCCGTCGCCGTCCGCCCCTCCTACGCCCCCGTCACCGGCGGCTCCTCGTTGGACGTCCCCGGCCTCGGCGGAGAAGTCGAGGGTGATCTGACCTTTACGAAGGGCATCGTCAGCGGCCGCTTCGACCTCGACGTCCAGGGTACAGTGCTCCCCACGCTCGGCATCGTCAACGCGCCACCGGGCTTTCCGGTGAACATCGTCCGGCCCGAGCAAGCGCAGATCCAGGTTGGCGGCGACACATGGCTCGCGCGCGGGGGCGTGTTGAACGCGAACCTCGGCCTGGACGACTGGGACGAGTGGCTCAACTACCTGCCGACCTGGGGCGAGAGCTTCGGGCCCAGCCCCGGGCGCATGGCGGGCGCCGAGGTCGGGCGGGTGTTCGGCGATGGCGGCCCAGAGATCGACGTGGGTGGCGGCCTCGACATGGACAGCGTCCTCCCCATCGCGGAGGCGAGCGTCGATTACCAGGGAACAAACTGGACGACCGACTCGGGCTTCGCGGCCTACCCAACCACCGGCGCCTACATGATTGTCGCGTCCGGCACGGTCAGCCCCGCGCCCGTCGTCACCATCGCCCTCGACGGCCTTGCGGGCATTGCACCTGCCGGAACGGCCGAGACGGCCTACGCAGGCCTCACCGTCGACGGGGTCTTCCTGCCACAACTCTGCGTCCAACCTACCGTTCGCGTCGAAGGCCAGTTTGACCCCAGTGGCTTCACCGGCAACGCCCCCTGGACCGCGAGCATCGGCGGTGCCCTCGAACCGACGTCCTGGTCAAAAATCCTCGTCGAAGGCAAGCTGATCGGGTCGCCCATCGCGTCCGACGCCACGCCCACCCCCGCCCTCTACGCCTCCTTCGCCGTCTTCCGTCCTGATCCGGACTGACTCTTCACGCGACGATCAGTGCGCGACCTTCGCCCACGCTACGGCAAAATCGAAGTCGGGTGAACGCTCCCATGTGTGGCAGGCAACGCACGCTGCAGCCGAGCGAGGGAGCTCACCGTAGGTTGGGCGGCTCGCTCGGCCCGGCGCGGGTGCCGCCGTGTGCTTTGGAACGCCGCTTTGCCCCTCGGCAGTTCCTGAAGCGCCCTCCTTCGCCCGGACGTGATCGGAGCCGGGGCCGTGGCAGGCTTCGCAGTCCACCGCAGGCGACGGCGGTGGTTGCAAGGGTAGCCGGTCCGGCACTCCGCCCGGCTGCAAGTAGCCGGTGTAGTGGCAGCCCACGCAATCCGCGCGGTTCTCCGCGCCGGCTTTCGCGAGGCCGTACTCGGCGAGCGGGTGGGCGGTGGTCAGCCAGATCGCGTATTCGGCGGCGTGACAGCCGGCGCAGGTCCGTTGGCCCGCGTAGCCGGCCGTCGCCCGATTCACCCCAGCAAACGGGGGTAGTGGGCTCGCGTAGGGTAGGGGCGTCGGCCCACCTCTCGCCTGATCTGGCACCAACCGCGCTGCTTCAGCCGCCGCGGCGATGAAGCGGGCGGTGGGGTCCGGCTCCAGCGCCTGGGGCTGGGCGATCCGGTGACAGGCGAAAACGCCGACGGTAAGCACCGCAATCCGGCTCCCTGGCCAGCGATGTACGAAAACCGACGACGTCACTTTTCCTACGTCTGCGACGTACGAAAAGTGACGTCGTCGGTTTTCATACATCGTGCGACATGCGGCGAGTCGGAGCTTCGCTCGTCATGGGTTCGCCGTCATGTGGCGCCGAGGCGCTCAAAACAGGTACGCAATCCGCGTCTGGAACGTGAAGTAGTTGCCGTAGGTGCTGCCATCCTTGGCGGTCTCGTACTTCAAGCCCGTGTTCTCCAGCGGCACCCGGTCGGTGATGTGTGCGTAGCCGGCCTCCAGCGACAGGTTGATGTGGTCGTGGAACGTGTGCTTGACGGCAGCGTCTGCCTCCCAGCCGATCGTCTTCTTGGTGGCCTTGTATTGGGCACACTCAATCGGGTTGCCCTGCGCATCTTTGTCGCCTTTCGCGCACAGGATGCGGGAGCCGTCGGGCTTGTCGGGCCACGCCGTCAAAAACGCGCCGACAACCTCCCAGTTGGGCAGCGGGTGGTACTTCACCGTGGGGTAGAGGTACCGGCTGTTGTACACGCCGCCGTTGGACCAGAGCCCCTTCGCCTCATCCGACCACGTCTCCGACGTCACCCGCGCGAGCACCTCTTCATAGAGGATCAAGCCCACATTGTAGTCGGGGTTGAGGGCGCGCCCGGTGAACTTCTCGTCCGCAGCCTTGTCGTCGCCCGAGGCGTACCCGGTCTCCAGGTACGCGGTAACAGGCTCGCTGGTGTACCCGGCGCGGGCCACGTAGCCCCAGATGTCGACGTCCTTGAGCAGCGGATCCGCCGTGCCCGAGGGGTCGTACACACCCGCGAGCGTGATCGCGCGGGAGGTCCCGCCGATGTGGTAGGCCTCGCCCTCAAAGTAGGTGTTGGCGATGACCTCTTTGCCGTACGCATCTGCGATGAGGATGTTGGAGTCTGTCTCCTTCTGCCGACGATTGACCACGTAGACACCGGCGTTGATGTCGCCGTCCAGGTTCTTCGTCAGCTTCTGGTTGTCGCCCTTGTACAGCAGGACGTAGACCATCTCCCACACGTCGTCCTTGGTGTCGACCCACCATGTCTGTCCACGCGTCGACGCGTCGCGCGGCTCGGAGAAGCCGTGATCCTCGGTGGGATCGGCGCAGCCGTCGTTCGGGTCTGTCTTGGAGCAGGTGTAGCCGTAGTATTGGATGAGCGGATCCTCAACCAATCGATCGACGCCGACGGCCGCGATCAGCGGCACCTCTTTCGCGCCCTTCTTGCCCATGATCGTCTGCGCGATGGTGATCGGCTTGGTGGCGAAGATCGCCCGGTCGTACGTCGATCCGTACTGGTTCTCGCCGAACGTGTCGTCAAAGCCGTTGCCCTCGTTCGCGAGCGCGCCCATTCCCCAGTTGGAGCCTTGACGGCCGATCTTCAAGAGGCCGATCGGCACCTTGAACTCCATCCACACCCGCTTGAGCTCGATGGGGCTGATTTCACCGCCCGTGTAGTTGGTCGCCGAGGGATCCGCCGCGAACAACGCCGTGCTTGCGAGAGAGGCGTTGTCGCCCCAATAGACGCCGTCGATCCCGTCGATCATCATGAAGAACTTGGCGCGGTCCTCGAAATTCAACTGCGGCTGCAGCCGGAGCTTGTGGGTCATGTACGTACCCGGCTTCGTCTGCCCCTCGAACAGCCCCGCAAACACGTAGCCGCGCGTGCGATAGTACCCGTCCAACGAGAACTTCCAGTTGTCGGGTGCGTCCGCGTGCGCCAGGCCCGAGGCCAGCATCGCGCCAAGGAGCGCCGGGATCATCCGCCGCACGTCGCGAGGCAGGAGGCCGGGAGGTAGACGCCGTCCTCGATGCCCGTGTAGATGTTGGAAATGACGACGGAATCGGGCTCCATTGTGAGGTGCGTGGACCCCATCATCAGGTACTGCGTGCCGTCCCACACCCACATCTCCACGATCCAGTCGCCGGGCGGCACGTTGATCGCCGACCACAGGCCGTCGTCGTTGGTGTCGGGCTGATCCGAGTTCGGCAGGTTGTTCGCGAAGTAGCGAACGGCAAGGTCGGGCGGGACGTTGCCGTCCGCGTCGTGGATGTACACCTGCGCGTGCTGGATCTTGCCCATGTTGCAGTCGTACGCGGTGCCGGCGATGATCGCGGTGCCGGACTCCCACTCAAGGCCGAGGAGCGAGGGGATGAGGCGCGAGGTCGCCACAGACACCGAGTTCCACGTGTCGGTCGTGGCGCCGCTGGCGTCCCACTCGTAGACCTGGTGCACCTCGTAGGTGTTGACGGTCTCCTCCCAGGCGGCCGGCGTGTAGGTCTCGTAGCCGAGCGCCGTGCAGGCCGGGACGGTGATCGAGCCCGCGCCGTTCGCATCCACGTCAAAGCTCATGTCCGGCGTGGAATTGATGTCGTCGTTGGACCAGAAGTACACGCTCGCGTCGGCGACCGGGAGGTCCTGCTGGAAGTCGCTGACGGTGGCGCTCACGGTCATGTCGCCGGTGCAGCCAGTGGCGGGCGTCTGCTGGAGCCAGGAGACGCCGTCGCCGTTGTAGCAGGTGGTGTCGCCGACGTAGGTCGACGTCGTGTTCACGAACGCGTCCATCGGGTTGCCGCTGCCGCTGTCGCTCGTGGCGGTGTCGTCTTTCGCGGCGGTCCCGCCGGAGCACGCGGGGAGGGCGGTCAGGGCGACGAGCGCGGTAAGGACAGGAAGGAAGAAGCTTTTCATGCGGATCCTCGGTGCGGGCGGGTAACGGTGTGTGCGATGCAAAGACCGGGCGCTTATAGGGGAAGGGGGAGGGAAAGTCAAGGGGTTGCCGGGTTCGCCTGACCGGAGCGCCCGATCCGCCCGATGCGGATCGGGCTCTCGACGGGTCAAGGGCGCGGTGCCTGCACGGTGCGCCGCGGAATAGCTAGGCGTCGATGATCCTCCTGCTGCCGCTCTCGCTCGCGTGCGTGGCCTCCCGCTCGGACCCGTCGTCGAGCGACACGGTCGGGCTGGGCTCGCCTGCGCTGGAGTCGAGCCCGCTGGAGACCGTTCCGCCGGACACTGGCCCGACGCCCCAAACGGCGCCAGGACTCGCCGACCTTGAGTGCGCCGAGGCGCCTCCCGCCGTCGGAAAAGTAGTGTGTACGCTCACCATCACCGACCGCGACGGCACGGTGGAGTGGGCGGGCCCCGCGGGCGTCGGGCTTCACGGCCGCTCGTCGATGGACTTTCCCAAGAAACAGTTCGTGGTGGCGCTGCAGGACGCAGGCGGGGCCGAGGTCCAGGCGAACCTGTACGGCATGGGGAAGGGCTCCGACTGGATCCTCAACGGCATGTACATCGACCGGGCGTTGTTCCGGAATCGCCTTGGTTTTGACCTCTACCGCCTCCTCACGGGCGACCGGGAATGGGCGCCGCAGTCGATGTACGTCGAGCTGACCTACGGCGGGCAATACTGGGGCGTGTACCTGCTTGAAGAGCGCGTCCAGCACTCGAAGTACCGCGTGCCCGTCCCGGACGACGACGGCACCGGCACCAATTTCATCGTGCGGGCGGACGAGAGCGGGATCCCGTCGGCGTTGCAATATGGCAGTTGGGACATCATCTATCCCGGGTCGTCCAACCAGACGGCCGCTGTTGTGGCGGGCGTGACCGCGCGCATGGGCGCCGCAGAGACGGCCATCGCCGCGGAAGATGCGTCGACGTGGTCGCAAGTGGACCTCGACAGCGCCGCCGCGTTCGTCCTGCTCGAAGAATTATTCAAGAACAACGACGGCTATTACCTCTCCCACCACCTCTACACGGCGAGCGACGGGCTGCTGCATTTCGTGCCCTGGGACCTCGACCTGACGCTTGGTCAGCCCAACTACAACGACAACGAGAACCCCCACTCGTGGATCCTCTATCGTCCGGCGTTTATCGCCGATCTTGGGGCGGCTCCCGGCTTCTCCGACCGGCTGAGCTCGATGTGGTCGGAATGGCGTGCAGGCGCCATCTCGGACGCGAACATGGACGTAGAGCTGGCCGCCAACCCGGCGTTCCTCGGAGACGCCGCGACGCGCAACTTTGACCGGTGGCCGATCGCCGACGTGCAGTGGCAGGGCTACCTCTACACGGTGACCTCCTACGATGACGAGCTGGCGCGGGTCGCCACGTTCGTGCACGCCCGCCTCACGTGGATGGACGCGCACGTCGCGACCTGGGCTTCGGGGCCGTGACGACGGGCGAGAGCGCGCCCGAGCTGCCCGAGCGACAGCGCTGGGGTTTTTGGGGGTGGTGGGCGACCGGTCTGGCCGTGGCGACGGGGCCGCTGGCGTTCGGGCTGACGCAGGCCGTCAGGCCGTCGTGGGTGGAGGCCCACTATGCGCTGGGGATTGGGCAGCCGTTGGCGGGCCTGCTGGGGCGTGCGACCGGCCTCGCCCCGTTTTCGGTCGTCGAGATGTTGATTTACGTGGTTATCGGCGGTTTGTTCGTTGGCATCGTGGCGGCGATGCGGACGGAGGCTGGGCGGGCGAGGCGCGCGCTCCTCCCGCGCTGGGGCCTTCGGGGGCTGGTCGCGTTGTCCTGCCTCTACGCCGTGTTCGTGCTGGTCTGGGGGCTCGATTATCGCCGCCAGCCGATCATCGGCCGCTTCGGCTTTCACAAGGGACCGCCTACGCACGAGGAGATCGCCGGCCTCGCCATCGCGCAGGTGGACGCGGTCAACGCCGCACGGGTGCTCGCACACGAGGATGCCGACGGCGTCGCCACCTTCGCCACCTCGGAGGCCGACGCGTTCGACCACGTCGCCGCCGACTACGACCGCGCGGCGGCGCGCTGGCCGTTCCTCGGCGGGCGTTACTGCCACGCCAAGCCCGTCCAGCTCTCGCTCATCCTCTCCTATGCCGGCGTTGGCGGTGTGTATTCCCCGTTCACCGGTGAGCCGAACGTGAACGTCGGCCAGCCAGCGTTCGACATCCCCTTCTCCATCGCGCACGAGACGGCCCACCAGCGCGGGATCGCCCGGGAGGACGAAGCCAATTTCGTCGCCTGGATCCTCCTGCGCGACTTCGGCGACCCGGATGAGCGGTACAGCGCGCTGCTCGAAGGCGCCTACTACGCGATCCACGCGTATGGCCAGCTCGACCGGCCCGCCGCCCGTGGCCTATGGGACAGCATGAGCCCTGGCGTTCAACGCGACATTGCCGCCGAGGACCGCTGGCGGGCGCGCTACACCACACCGCTGGCGGAGTGGAGCGCGGACCTCAACAGCGCGTATCTCAAGTCCAACGGCGTGAAGGACGGCGTCGAGAGCTACGGCCGGATGGTCGATCTCATGGTGGCCGAGCGGCGCTGACCTACTCCTCCTCGGGCGCGGACTTTGGCTCTCCCTTTGCGCCGAAGAGCCGGATGTTGAGGCCCGCTGTAATGCCCGCGCCCACGACGGATGGCCCGGGCGGCGTCGTCGGCGTGACGACGTCTTGACTGCTCAGCCGGTTCGTTTGCGCGGATGTGCCTGTCAGCATGAACGTGATCGGCACCTGGAGCACAAAATCGACGGTGCGCGCGATCCGGGCCTCACCGCCGCCGTACACCTGCCCGATGAGCAGGTTGGGCGCCGGGAACACCATCAACCAGGGCGGCAGCGTCTCAAACTGCGTGACCGAGTAGCCCTGCATCCAGTCGAGCCCGCCGCCGAACCGCGGTCGCAGCGTGCGCGCCGGCAGCAGGCTGGCGTTCACGCGCACACCAAAAGTCGGCCGCTGCGCTGGGAAGCTCGTCGGGTTGGTCGGCTCCGCGGGCTGGCCGACGACAAAGTCGTCAATGTCCAGGGTGTAGGCGCCGGTTTGCAGCCCCACCGCCACCCCCACGTCCACGGCTGGGAGAATCCCGTAGCTGACCACGCCCGTGATCCACGCCCCGCCGCCCGTCTGTTGGGTCTGCGCGGACCAGGAGTCCACGGTCGTGGTCGTCGAATCCGTGGCGTACGCGCCGTAGAAGCTGCCAGCCATCGCGCCATTCGCGTACCCGAACATCGGCGAGATGAGCAGTTGCCCTTGTCGCCCCGCCGATCGCTGCCGCCACTCAATCAGGTTGTACCCCGAGTTCTTGTAGCGCAGGTACTCGCCCGGCGTCATCGACAGGCGCTCCCAGGGCTTGGCGGCGTCCGTGTTGCCCTCGCCCGCCAGGTCCGAGATCGTGTACGTCGTCTTCGGGATGGCCTTGTCGGGCCGCGAGAGGGCGACGGTCACGTCACCGAGATCCTTGGAGAGCTGGGCAATTTCCCTGGCGACGGCGGCGTTGTCGAGCTTGGGCGCGGGGGTGTCCTCGTCGTCGTCGCCCTGGTGCCGGATGTCCTGCTGCTGGCCGACCTCCCCGTGCACGGCGGCTGCGAGAATACGGGCGACGCCCGCCGCGAAGACCTTGTTGTCGTCACCGCTCGTCAGCTCGCTCTTGAAGCTCACGACCACCCGGCTCTGCTTCATGTCGAGCACGTCGACCTCGACCTCGCTTCCCGTCGCAGTCGTCGTGACGCTCCCGCTCACCGCGAAATCGGCGTTCCCGCGCTCGGCGATGATGTTGGTGCATCCGAGGATATCGCCGGGCGGGCAGCCCTCGATGTAGACGCGCGCGGAGTAGTCCTCGAAGTTCTTCGTGTCTTCGATGCGGACGACCCGCAGGTCCTTGTCGAGCGCGACCTGCTGGGCGAGCGCGGATTCGAGCATCGTCGCCAGCGGCTTGGCGTCCGGCGAGGCGGGCTGCAGCGCTGAGACCAGCACGGGGACAGGATCAGCGGCGTGGGCGACCGGAACAAGGAGGTGGGAGTCGAGGATGAGGATGGGAAGTAGGCAGGCGAGAGGCATCAGGCTCAGCCTACCACGGGCGCCGGCTACGCCCCCGGGCCCGGAATAGGCCGGAGGCATGTGGCCTCTCCCCGCTCGTTGGCACCCGTGGCTCCTGCTTCCATGGTTGTGGAAGAACAAGCTGTGGATACTGCTGCTGATCGCGTTCAGCTACGGCGCGCAGCGGGATCTCCGCTTTCTCTGCACCGCGGCGCCCTTTGCGGGTCGCGCCGTCGACGCGAAGACCGTCCAGCTCGCCGACGGCCGCACGCTCCCCTATGAGGGGACGAACCCGGATTTATCGGCGACGCACTACCTCGTCGCGCTCGGAGTGGCGCGGGACGACACGCTCTCCGGCCGTGTCGGGCAATTCCTGCCGATTGTCGGCCTCTTCGCTGCACTTGTCGGTTGGCGCCGCTGGACAAGGCAGCCCGCGCCTCAACGCCCGTAGACCTCTCCCAACCCGCGCATCATCGTGCAGCGGTCCCACGGCAGGTCGCGCATGCGCCAGGTCCAGCTCCCCGTGCCCTCGCCGGGTGTGTTCATGCGGGCCTCGTCGCCAAGCTCCAGGACGTCCTGCATCGGGGCGATGGCGGTGTGCGCGACGGACGCCCAGGCCTCGCGGAGCAAGGCCCAGACAGCGTTTGAGCCGTCGCGGCCGGTGTAGCGGCGGAAGCGGTCCTGGACGATGTCGCCGGCGGACCGGTACCACCCCAGGGCGGTGTCGTTGTCGTGGGTGCCCGTGTACGCGATCCAGTTTGACCCTTGGAAATTGTGAGGCAGGAACGGGTTCTGCGTCCACACGTCGGGCTCGCCGCCAAAGCCGAACTGGAGGATCTTCATGCCGGGGAGGCCGAGGGAGTCACGCAGGGCGACGACTTCCGGGGTGATGTCGCCGAGATCCTCGGCGATGATCCGGCCAAGCGCGTCGGGCATCGCACCAGCGACGGCGTCCAACAGGGCGCGACCGGGGCCGGGCGTCCAGGCGCCTGCGCGCGCGTCCGGCTCGCCCGCGGGGATCGCCCAGTTGGCGACGAGCCCGCGGAAGTGGTCGAGGCGCAGCTCGTCCACGTGCTCCAGCTCGCGGCGAACCCGGGCGATCCACCACGCAAAGCCGTCCTTCTGGTGCGCGTCCCAGCGGTAGGTGGGGTTGCCCCAGCGCTGGCCGTCGGGCGAGAAGTAGTCCGGGGGAACGCCGGCGACGGGGTCGGCGATGGCGTCGTCGCCCTTGCCGCTGAACTGGAACAACTCCCGGTTGCACCAGACGTCTGCGCCGTCGCCGCTGACGAACAGCGGGATGTCGCCGAGGATGCGGATCCCGCGCGTCGCGGCGGCTGCCCGTAGGTCCTTCCACTGCGTCGCGAACAGGAACTGGACGCCTTCTTCCTCGGCGATCTGGGTGGCGTAGGTCTTCCGCAGCTTGGAGCTCGGACGTTGTCCCCCAAAGCTCTCCCAGCCCGCGCCCGTCTCGCTCCGCAGCGCATTGTAGAGCGCCCAGTCCGCGAGCCACGGCTGCTGCTCCACCCACGCCCGGCACTCCGGCGATGCGGTCACCGCCTGCGCAGCCCAGCGGACCAGCGGCCGCTTCCACGCGTCCACGGCGTCCGGGTCCAGCCGGTCCGTTCCCCAGGGCAGCGGCCCCGGATCGACGAGCCCACGCTGCACGAGATCCTCGACGGAGATGATCCGCCAGTCGCCCGCGAACGCCGACGGACTCGCGTAGGGCGAGTTGCCCGAACCGACCGGATGCAGGGGAAGGACCTGCCAGATCGTCAGGCCGCTCTGCGACATCCAGTCCAGGAAGGCGTGCGCGTACGGTCCCAGCTCACCGATCGGTCCGGGACCGGGCAAGCTGGACGGGTGCAGCAGGACGCCACCGCGGCGGGGAGGCAAGGGTCGCTCGCCTTAGCGAACGAGGCGGCCGTCGGACTTGCGCTTGCGCAGCATGCCGGACTTGCGCATGCGCTGCTTGAGGTGCTTGGCCTTCAAGCCGGCGCGGAGGCGGGCGGACTTGCGGCGATTACGGGCAACGGGCTTCTTGGGCATGGGAATTCCTGTTCGGGTCGGGCGCGGCAGCTATTGTGCCCCGCGCGACGGGTCAAGCACGCCGGGTCAGCCGCATCCACATCGGGCCATCCGGGCGCAGGGTGACGGACGCCTCGGCCCGAATGGGCGCCTCCGAGTCCATCTGGAAGCTGAAGTTGCGGGCGAGGATGGCGAGCACAATGCGCGCCTCCATCATGGCAAAGTTTTCGCCGATGCACTTGCGCTGGCCTTCGCTGAACGGGAGGTAGGCGAGGCGGGGCCGAGGGGAGCCGTCGGGGCAAAGGTGGGGTTGGTCCTTGCTCGTTGGGGCGAAGCGGGTCGGGTCGAAGCGCGCGGGGTCGGCCCAGTAGCGCGGGTGACGGTGGGTGGCGTACTGCGTCATGAAGACGAAGCTGCCAGCAGGCACATCGTAGCCGTTGATGGTGTCCGCCTCGACGGCCATGCGCGACTCGATCCACGCGGGCGAGTTCAGGCGCATGCCCTCCTTCAGCACCTGGTCGGTCCAGATGAGCTGACCGTACTTTTCGAGCGAGAAGGGGTCGTTACCAAGGACGGCGTCGACCTCGGCGTGCAGCGTCGCCGCGGGGTCGGGGTTGCGGGCGAGGTGGTAGAGCGTCCAGGCGAGGGCGTTGGCGGTCGTCTCGTGGCCGGCGAGGAGCATGGTGAGGACCTCGTCGCGGAGCTGCTCGTCGCTCATCGCGGCGCCGTCTTCGTCGCGCGCGGACATGAACATTCCGAGGAGGTCGTCAGAGGTCGCGGCCAGCTCCGGGTCGGCGCGTCGACGGGCGATCAGCTCCATGACGACGCGATCGAGGGTCTTCTTGCCGCGCTTGTAGCGGCGGACGGACGGCAGCGGGAGGTAGTCGAGCAGCGGGTTCGTGACGGTCGGGAGGAACCCGCCGAGCATGTCCGAGAGCGCCCCGCCGATGACGTTGCTGTCGCCGGAGATGTCGAGGCCGAACAGCGTCTCGCCGGCGATGCGCAGGGCGAGGCGGTTCATCGCCTCGGCGATGTCGACCTTCCGCCCTTCGGAAGCCGCAAGCTGCCACTCCTTCACGAGATCCTCCGCGGCCTTCTGGAAGGTGGACGCGAAGCCCTGCAGGCGCTTGGCTTGGAACGCCGGCTGCGCGATCTTGCGCTGACGTTTCCAGAAAGCCCCTTCGGACGTCAACAAGCCGTTACCGAGTAGCCGGCGGAGCGCCTGGTAGCCGCGCGTCTGCTTCACGTAGTTGGGCTGCTTCTCGACGAGCACGTGGTGGACCGCCTCGGCGTTGTAGACGACGGTGAGGTACCGCATGCCGACGCGGATGCGCACGGTGTCGCCGAGCGCGCGGGCCTCTTCGAGCAGCGCGAGGGGGTCGTTGCGGAAGCGGAAGAGGTGGCCGAAGAGGTTCGTCGACGGGAAGATCGGCGGGAGAGGCAGCGAACCCGGGGCGAGGAGGGGGGCGGGGAGCGTGACGGCGGTGGGGGCGACGGTCCCGGGCGAGGCCGCGGTCGCGCGGGCGCTGGGCTGCGGGAGGCCGAGGGCCTTGTGGAAGGGGCATTCACCCGCCGGACCTGCCCCGGGGCTGCTGGCGGTGACGGGCGAGGGGGCGACGGGCGAGGCGGGGAAGGCGGTCATGGCGGGCTCCGGCGGTTGAATGTGAGCAAGGACTCGTGTAAGATGACGGCCTGAATATACGAGCGCGCGCTCGTCTTTTCTACTCGCATCCCAGGATTTGTTGCTGTGACCCAAACAATCGCTATAGAACCTCGAAAATCTCCGCGACAGGAGCGTGCGAAAGCCACGGTCGACGCGATAATCCGAGCGACCGCTCACGTTTTGGCGAAGGACGGGTACGCGCGCGCGTCGACCAACCACATCGCCGAGGTGGCGGGCGTGAGCGTCGGCTCGTTGTACCAGTATTTTCCCAACAAGGACGCGCTGGTGCTCGCGGTGGCCGAGGAGCACTCCAACGCGATGATCACGCTGTTGACCGAGACCGCGGTGGCCTACCGCGAGGGCTCACTCACCGACGGGGTGCGCCATTTTGTGCGCGGGATGATCGGCTGTCACGCGATCGATCCGGAGCTGCACCGTGCGCTCGTCCAGCAGCTCCTGCACCTAGGGTTCGAACAGTTCCGCCACCTTCAGAACCAGGCGCGGGAGCTTGTCGCTGCGTGGCTGGCGCTGCGCGCGGACGAAGTCCGGGTCCAGAATCCAGAGATGGCGGCGTTCATCCTGGTTTCGTCGGTCGAGAGCGTGATCCACACCGCGCTCTTTGAGGAGCCGGCGCTGCTGCGCGAGCAGGCGTTTGAGGATGAGCTTGTTCGGCTCGTGCTGAGGTACCTCGGCGTTGCGGAAGCGGCGGGTGGGTAAAGCGGCGTTCCATGGGTGGTTTGGAGCGGCACCGGGCCAACATAGCCGCCCAGAGGAAGCGCGCGCGCCAGCCGGAATGTTACAATCCTCGGCGTGTATTTCACCACGCGCTGATATGAAATGCGGGATGAGGATTGTTTCGGTGCTTGGCGTGATGATCACGGTGGGCGGGTGTGGGAAGGGGCCGGTGGCGACGCAGCCGGCGCGGTTGACCATCGCGGTGGCGATGCCCACGGGTGGGCCGGACCGGGCGACCGCAGAGGAAGTGGTCCGCGGGGTGCGGCTCGCTGCGGGCGACGCATTCGCGGTGTTGGAGGCGGATGATGCCCAGTCCGGCGTCGAGGACGATCTCGCCCGCTTGCCGGAGGTGATGGGTGTGGTGGCGCACGTAGGCCACGCAGCGGCCCAGCGGGGTGCGCCGGAGTGGGCGCGGACGCGCTTGCCGACGGTGGTCGCGGCCCCGGGCGAGTACGCAGTCATCCCTCGCGTGGTGCCGCCAGCGGTGGATCTGGCGCTGTGCTCCGCGGCGCTGCTGCCAGCCGGGTCCTACGTCGTTCGGACCGACGGGGAGCCGGGCAGCTTGCGCGCGGCTCAGGCGCTCGAAGCGGCGGTCCCCAAAGGGTTTCTGGGTGACGCGGCCGTCGCTCCGGGCGGCGTTGGTGCGGAGGCGGGCGCCCTGCACGCGCTTGCCGGTGCGGGCGACTCCCCGCCACGCGTGGTCTGGTTCGGGGACCCGGGTTTCGGCGGGAACCTCCTGCACGCGCTGCGACAGGTAGCTGCTCCGGCTGGAGCCAAGCGGGCAGGCTCGGACTTCGTCGCGATCTCGGGGTATGGAAACGCTTTTCTGAAGGCGGCGGGGGCTGCCGCCGAAGGCGCGCTTGTGACCGGCCTCGGTGGAAAGGCCTTTGACCCGGCGTTCAGCGACGGCTACCAGCGGCTGTACAGTACGGCTCCGGGGGCCTCCGCCGCCATGGGCTACGACGCAGCGCAGATGCTGATCGCCGCATGGCAAAGCGCTCACGCTGCGAGCTCCGAGGTCACCCGGTCGGCGGTCCTGGCCGCGCTCTCCAGAGTCAGCGCCCTCGGTGCCGAAGGGACGATCAGCTTCGACGCTGGCGGCGTGCTCCGGCCGGTGCCCTGTAGCGCCTGGCGCGTCGTGAACGGGGCCTTCGTCGCCCCTGATCCCCCCGTTCAACGCCCTCGGAAGCCTGCACCGAAGGGCGAATGGCTGGGCCTCCGCCATCCCGCCGCCGCCGACCCCGTCGTCGGCCCCGCTACGTCGGTCACGCCCCCCGGAAAATGAAGAACGCAGCGCCGACCATGCGGACGGCCGCCGCCAGGTAGTTCCATGTCAGCGTTTCCCCAAGGTAGAACAGGGCGAACCCGGCAAAGACCGTCAATGTGATCACCTCCTGCGTGATCTTGAGCTGCGCGACCGTCATCGTCTCGGCGCCGATCCGGTTCGCTGGCACCATGAGGCAATACTCGAAGAACGCGATGCCCCAACTGGCGAGGATGGCGATCTATGGCCCGCTGTCGCCGCCGCTGTCGGTCTGCGCAGGAAACGTCGCGCGCAGGTACGCGATGCAGTCGGCGGTCTCGGAGTTCTTCAGGGGTTGAGCGGGCATCTCCCGCTTGCCGTTCAGGATCGCGTCGGCAAGCTCATCGTCGGTACGTTGGCCGGTCACCACCGTGAGATCGGCGGCGGGCTTGCCGTTCATCTCGACGCCGAGCGTGCCATCCGCGCCGTGGCACGATGTGCACCATTGCTCGTAGATCGCCGCTCCCGCCGTAGCGTCGCCATTGGAGTAGTCGGGCGCGCACGCCAGGAAGAGCAGCAGGGCCATGGCTGATCCTACGGGAACGTCGCCCGGACGTAAGCGAGCACGTCCGCGGTGTCGCTGTCGCTCAGGCCCTGTGCGGGCATTGCGATGGCGCCGCCGTTCTGGACCTGGTTGACGATGAAGTCGTCCGTGTCTGCGGGCACGCGCACCGTGAGGTCGGCCGCCGGCGTTCCGCTGACCACGGTGCCTTGCTTTCCGTCGGCGCCGTGGCAGTTGATGCAGGTGTTCCCGAACACGGTCGCGCCATTCGTGGCGTCGCCATTGGAGAAGTCAAACGTGCCGGAATCGCCCCCGGAGGGAGAGCCGCAGGCGAGGAGGGAGAGGAGGGCGAGGGTCATGGTGTCTCCGGGGTCAAAGGGCGGATTGCGCGGAAGGACGAACGGGGAAGGCGATGATGTCACAGTGCCGCAGCGGTGTCGAGGGCGGTAGTCATCCACCGGGCGGCGCGCCGCCGATCCCGGCGCTCGGCGACCCCCTTCACGGCCGCCCTTTGCGGGCGTCCTCCAGGGGCGGGCTGCGCCGCCTGAACGCCTTGCCGGCGTTCGCCGTCGCAGTGCTCCGGCCGGCGGCTCCGCGTCGGGCGCGGACGCCCGACCGCGCAAGCCTCGGCGTTGATTTTTCGGCGTTCCGAGGCCACGTTCGCCGCCAGCCG
>CAIMSU010000168.1 GCA_903844155.1 uncultured Pseudomonadota bacterium
GGTTCTATGCCGTTTTCAGAGGGTGTACCACTCTTCTGGCACGAATATGGCGGGCTGACATGAGTCCCCTGCGCTTCCCGCTCGTCACGCTGGCCATGGCAGTAGTCGTATCGCCCGGCTGCCTCGTCATCGCCAGTCCGCCGACCCTTGTTGGCGGATCGTCTACCTCGACGTCCGGCGGCGGCGGCGGTGGCGGTGGCGGTGGCGGCAACAGCTGTGACGACCTGAGCACCTGCTGCGGCAACCTGACCGGCGCGGACTGGGAGCAACAGTCCTGCTATGAGGACGTGACCTACGACACCGAGAGCCAGTGCGCGAGCGTGCTCTGCAACTGGGGGGCTCAGGACGCCGGGTGCCTCCAACTCGCCTGCAACGCCGGTTGTGCAATTTCTGGCTGCTGATTCCGCCCGGGCGGCGCAGCGGCACCCTCACCAATACAAAAAGCTCGGCCCCAGAAAGCTGATCGCGCTCCCCGTCGCGAATTGGGTCTCCGGATACGTCAACCACTCGCCAGCGTGGTACGCGCCCGCAGTCACCGTCAGCCCTGGACCGGCTGAGACGGTCGCGTTGTCCGAATAACTGTCGGCGTCACCCAACCATGCGGTGAGGCCGACGACGTAATTACCAGGTGGAAGCGTGACAGGGTCGATCGCGGTGTACCAGAAGCCGTCGCGGTAGCTGGTGGGCGCCTCGTCCCAACTTGGGATCGCCTCGCGGACCAGCAATTCCTGGGTGGCGGCGTCCCAGATGCCGAACTCGGTGCTTGTCCCCAGCACGTTGCCCGAGATCGCAAACCCGCCGACATCGGTGAGCGTTGCCTCGCGGCTCAGCGAAAACGCCCAGCCAACCGTGTAGTCGCCGTCGTAGTCTACGGAGCTGCTCTGGACCTTCAGCGCGGCCGAGACCGGCGCCTCCGTGGCCTCGCCAAGGATCGCTTCGCCAAAGCGGGACCCAAGTTGCCGCCCGCCGGGCCCATCGTAATGCCAGGGATCGTACACGTTTCGGGTGAGGTCGATGGTCTCGACGGCAGTGGCGTTCACGTCTGCCGCGACGACGTTGGCCTGCGCGGTCCGGACCGTGTCGAGGTAGCCGCACAGGTCCTGGCACGCGATGAGGCCGATGTAGGCTGGGAGATCGGGGGTGGCCGTCTCCTCTCGCACGCGGGCGAGCAGGTGCGTGAGGTTGTCCTGGTAGGCCGCGGCTTCGTAGTCCACCAGCGCGTCGGACTCGCCCTGCATCCACACAAACCCGGCCCAGCGCCAGGGCGTTCCGGCGGCGTCCAGCTCGGTCGTCGCGCCGGCCATCGTGGTCATCAGGGTCGTCCAGCCAGGACCGGCGGTGGCATCGTCATGGGTCGCGCCCGGGTACCAGTAGGCGTAGAGATCGGTGCCGCCAACCGCGTGTTTGACGAGTGCCACGTGTCGGCCGGCCGCCGCGAGCGTCTGCCCGATGGCCACCTCCGGCCCGGTGTAGGCCGCGCCTCCGTAGCTTGCCGGGGCATCCGGCCGAAACGTCCCCCAGCCAGACCAGTAGAGCGGGACGGCGTCGTCGCCCTCGCGCCAAGCCGGCGGCAGGCCGGTGTAGACGGAATAGCCGTCCATGTTGGACTGGCCGGCGAGGATGTAGACGTCCACGACATCGGGCACGCCGCTGTCCCCACCCCCACCGCTGTCTGCCGGGGAAGAGTCCGCTGTGCTGTCGCCCGTGTCCACCCACGGCACGCTGTCGACGGTCGCAGCGGTGTCCGTGTCAGTGGCGACGGGGTCGGCAAGGCACTCTTCGCCGGATTGGTGCGTGCCGGGGCCGCAGGTCAGCGAGGCGTGGGTGCAGCCGAGGAGGGCGACGAAGAAGATCATGCTCCGAGCGTAGCGCGAGCGACCGGGACCGGCCGCACCAGGGCCTACAGCAGCGACGCTACGAGCGCGACGGACAGCGCGTTGTCGAATGGCGAGCGCGTGCCCGTCACGCCGTCGGGCGGGGCAACCGGCTCGTTGCGCCAGGCCAGGGTGTCCGACACCTGGATGCTCAGCTTGTCGGTCATCTTGGCGTTCAACGCAGCGATGTTCCCGACGCGCACGTCCGTCAGGTGCGGGGCGAAGGGCGCGCCCTCCGGCTGCGTGAACACCGGCTCGTAGAGCGTGAGCGCATTCGTGACGCTCACGCTCTCGTTGAACGCATGGTCGAACCCAACCCCGACCTGTGCTGCCAGAAGCCGGGCGCTCGCGGGCGTGACGCCCGGCACGTAGGCCTCGTTCGCAAAATCAGCGCCCACCTCGAGCTTGAGATGCGTGGCCTTCTGCTCGACCGCATGGACGGCGTAGCCGATCTGGCCGTGAGAGCGGAGTTGGAATCCAGCGAATTTGTCATGAAGTCCACCGACCAGCACGTAGACGCTGCTCTTTTCCGTGAGGAAGCGGTCGTACCGACCGTCCGCCGAATACTGCTCGGCCGTCGCCGCGCAGGCCGCTGTGCCGGCGCCAAGGCAGCGCTCCGAGCTGGACAGGAACCCGTCGCCATTTGCGTCCGCGGCCCCAAACCCGATCGCGGCGGCGCCGACGACACCAAGCTGGTTCTTCGCCCACTTGTGGCTCACGTTCACGCCAGAGGTGAACGCGACAGCCTCCGAGTTGCCGACCGTGAAGTTTCCGCCGGCGCTCGCCTGAACCTTCGTCTCGGGCTTGGCCGCAACAGGCGCTGGCGCTGCTGCTCCGACGAACGTGGGGTCCTCAGCGAAAGCAAATGCGGCGAGCGAAAGAACCAGGATCATGGCGTATCTCCAGGGGTTTGGACTATCGGACGAGAAAACCAGCGTGACCGCTCACGATGAGCAGGGTCAACACCGCGGCGATGACGATCACGACCGCCGCGACGACGTAGGGCCAGCGCGGCGGTCTCGGTGCGAAGGGATCGTGGAGATCCCGCGACGAACCAGGCGGAAGCGCGGCGAGCGATGTGAGGGAGCGCCCGAACGGCAGGTTGATGCGGGCGTGGGCGTTCACGGCCCACCCGTCGGCATCGAGGAGCGGGCCGACACTCCGACGCCGCAGCTTCAGTGCCGCGATCAGGACAGACGGGCCGGAGATGAGCAGCATCAACGCCAGCACCCCAACAGGCATCCAGACGCCCAGCCCGAAGAACGCTTGCAACAGCGCGCCGATCGCCGCGGAGATGCCGCCGACGGCCACGCCGATCGCCGCCACGGTGCCGATGTCCATCGGCTTGCTCGCGGGGGCTGGAGCGTGGTCCGCGTTGGCGGTGGCCTCGGCGGCCCCGGCGACCATCGAGGAAGAACCTGCTTCGGCGGCCGCCGCGCGCCTGGCCACCAGATCCTCCACCGTGCGGACGAACCTGGTGTACGGCGCCCAGAACGCCTGCCGCAGGCTGATCGGATGGTCGACGATCCGGGTGATGCGCGCGTCGTAGTCGCGGCCTGCGCGGTCGTAGAACAGCCCGTTCATCCCGACGATGAGGTTCGCCGAGTCGCCGTCCGTGACTGCCACGCAAACGGTCATCCTGGCGCCGTCCACCGGCCGTACGCAGTCGAGGTAGGCGAGGAAGGCACCTGCCGCGGTTGCCATCGCCCCGTGTCGCCCTTCGTCGGCGACGCGGACGGTCAACTCGCAGCTCCGTTGGTCAAAAAAGGCGGTGCCAGCCTGAAAGATCGCGGGTTCCCGCCGGCCATAGAAGTCGCTGAAATTCACGAAGTTCCGAAGCAGTCGTCCCAGCTGCAGGAAGTAGCGGACCGTGCGCTCCACCTCGACGACCGCCTCGGCCTCGGGCCGCCGGGCCTCGTCGGCAGCGATGAGGGCCAGGAGCCGGGAACGCAGGTCGGAAGCGAGGAGCTCGGCCACCCGCGCGCCGCCGAGGCTGGCCACCGCCGCGCCCCCCTGCGTGGACCGCCACGCCAATGGGGCGGCAAACTTCCCGACGATGCGTCCCCAGGCCTCGCCCGTCAGCTCCGGGACACTCCCTTGGAGCGGCACGACAGCGGCCCCGACGAACGCCGCCATCCGGTCCCGCCAGGCTGGATTCAACCCGGCGCCGAGGGCCAGCGCCGCCCCCGGGGCGACCGTTGCGAGCGGCAAACCGGCAAAGGGGGCGCAGTCCGCACCGATCAACGCGGGATCCGACGGCACGCCGCCGGCCTCAAGCCCCTCCAACAGCCGAACGTCGAAGGAAGCCAGCCGGCAACGCGCGAAAAAGTCCTCGACCTTTGGCGCTACGGCCTGGTACGCCGCAAGCGCGGCATCAGTGCGGTCGCCGAGGGGGAAGAGGGTCGCCGGGTCCGCCGAGCCGGTGGCCAGCCAGGCGGAATGCCCTGCGCAGACCTCAAAAAAGGCGTCGACCTCCGTCGCGGAGACGCCGGGCGCCCCGCTGCGGTCCGGAACCCCGCCGACGGCGGCGATGATCTCGCCAATCACACACTTCAGACCTGGGTCGTCGGTAGCCCCGGCGTGCACGACGCCGTCGCCGTTGAGCGGCATCTGCGCAAAGGCCTCCGCGAGGTCCGCTACGTCCTCAAGCCGCAGCGCGAGCGGCTCCGTCGCCCCGCGCGCCCGCAGCAGGGTCTCCGCGGCAGACCGGACCACGCGCCCCTGCGGTGTGTCGTCCCGGAGCGCGGCCAGGGAAAGCGTCTTCGGATTCGTCAGGATTGCGGCCGGATCCCGAATCGTCGCCACAACGTGCGCCACGGCGCCGAGGATCTCCGGCACCCGCACGCGTCCGTCCGAGTCGGCGTCGACCAGAGCCATCGTGCGCGCGTCCATCGCGTGACCCGCGACGGGACAGCTCAGCGCCGTCCACAGCTTCGGGTCAAGGGTGGGAAGGAAGCGGAGGTCATCCGCCGTTTCGAGGCGGACCTGGTTCACGCCGCCGGCGACGAAAAAACGCCAGGAATGCGTCGTGGTGCTCATTGGAGCGGCGGGCGGGTGAGCATCGGGCCTCAAAGCGAGCCGGGCGGCTATCGCAGCGCGCCGCGTTGGCCGCGACCGCCAGACCCGACCGCATCACGTTCGGTAGGGACGGCTACGCCGGAGAGCACAGGCCCGTCAGGGGCCGTCGAACACGTAGACGACGCCGTCCTTTCGGCCATCGGCGCCGCTACCCCGGCTCGGGCACGTCCCCCGGGAAGTCCTGCCCCGCAAGCGCGTACCAGAACAGCCTGCGGATCTCGTGGTGGCCGCGATCGTTGGGGTGGATGCAGTCCGAGGCGAACCAGAGCGAGGGGTCCGCCGCCTCGTAGTAGGGGTTCGTCGGGTCTGAGGCGTGGTAGCCATGCCCGAGGAAGTGACCGTGCATGTCGATCCACGCCACGCCGCGGTCCTGCGCCTGGGCCAGCGTAGCCGCGTTGACCTTGTCGAGCGTGCCGAGCGCGCTGGTCAGGTCGAGCCCGTAGAAGCACTCGTCCGCCTGGCCGACGCCGTCGCTCGGCTCGTAAACGTTGGCGAGGTAGACGAAGCTGCCGTCCGGGAACCGCACGGGGTCGGCGAAGTAGTCGTAGAACTGCGTCAGGTTGGCGGTGATGGAGGCGATGGCGGCGTCTGCCTGGTCGGGCGAGAGCATGACGGCCTGCACGTCGTTGCCGGCGATCGTAGCGATGACGATCGTGGGCCCGCTGACGGTGTCCCCGAGCCCGGACGTGACGGCGGGGAGCTGCTCGCCGACGAGCGAGCCGGTGGTGGCGCCGGGCACGGACACATCGAGGATGTCCGGATCCGCGCCGTACAAGCCTGGAAAGTCGAGATCCGCCGCGTCCGCCCAGGTGGCGTCGTCGTTCTCCTTGAGGAGCCGCGGGTAGGAGAGCTTCCGCTTGGAGGCGCCGTAGCCGGCGGTGATGGAGTCCCCGAGGAACACCACGCGGGCGGGCGACATCGTTCCGAAGTTGTCGGGGATGTAGCTGCTCACCATCGGGTCGAGGTCGACGGGGGCTGAGTCGGCCGAGTCGCCGGAGCCCGCGCCAACCTTGTGGGCCGAACAGCCGAGGAGCGTGAGGATGAGGGAGAAGAGGACCACGGGCACCGCCTTGCTGCCGGCGTATCGCGCGATCCGCAGGCGCGTGCTTTGCGAGTATGATCGCGAAATGCACGCCACCCTCCTTCCCTTGTCCCTCGCCCTCGCGCTCACGCCCGCCTGCCGGACGCAGGAAAAGCCCATCGGCACCGACGATACGGCGCCCGCCTGCACCCCCTCGCTCTGGTACGCCGACGCCGACGGTGACGGCTACGGCAGCGCCGTCAGCCAGTCCGCGTGCGACGCGCCCGCCGGCTACGTCGCGGTGACAGGCGACTGTAACGATGCCGACAGCACCGTCTTTCCCGGCGCGCCCGTCGCCTGCACCGCGGCCGATGGGAACTGTGACGGGTCGCCCGACAACGTCGACGCAGACGGCGACCACTACCTTGGGTGCGAGGATTGCGACGACGCCAACGCCGCCGTGAACCCTGACGCCGGCGAGATCTGCAACGGCATCGACGACAATTGCGACGGGCAGGTCGACGTCAACGCCGTCGACGCCCCCACCTGGTACGACGACGTGGATGGTGACGGGTTCGGCGCTGGCACTGGCACGGCCGCCTGTGAAGCCCCCGCCTCGACCGTCAACAACGCCGACGATTGTGACGACGCCAACGCCGCGGTGAACCCGGACGCCGTCGAAGTGTGCAACGGCACGGACGACAATTGCGACGGGCAGGTCGACGAGAACGGCACAGACGCCACCACCTGGTACATCGACTACGACGGCGATGGATTTGGGTCTGCCGCCTACACGCGCGTCGCCTGTGATGCCGCCTCCGGTTGGGTGGCTGACGACACCGACTGCGACGACACAGACGCCGCCGTGAGCCCCGCGGGCACCGAGGTCTGCAACGGCGTGGATGACAATTGCGACGGCGCCATCGACGAAAACACGGCTGTCGACGCCCCGACCTGGTACCTCGACGCGGACGGCGATGGCCACGGCAGCACCACCTCCGCCCTCGCCTGCGACGCGCCGGCCTCCTACGTCGCCACCTCCGACGACTGTGACGACGGGGACAGCGCGATCTACCCAGGGGCCGTCGAGCGCTGCGACGGCCTGGACCAGAACTGCGACGGCATCGCCGACGACGGCGCTCTCGGCGCCGACGTGACCTGCGCCGCCCCGTCCTGCCAGGCCATCCTCGCCGACGGATCTTCGACCGGCGACGGCCTTTATTGGCTCGCCCCCGACGGCGACACCGCCAGTGCCTGGCAGGCGTACTGCGACATGACCACCGACGGTGGCGGCTGGACCCGTCTCTATGGCTCCCTGTGGCCCACGTTCTGGGACGCAAGTGACTGGGAGACCGTCGGCGCGGCGACCGACGACGTCTACTCCCACCTCGACCAGCGCACCGACTTCGTCGACGCCTCTGGAGGCTGGACGTTCCGCCTTGAAGTCGGCGATTCCGGCACGTGGAACACGAGCGCCCGCAGCCACTACACCGTCTGGTCCCAGTCCCACGACCCGTTCACGGACGCCACGGACGGCAGCGACTACACGTACATCTCCGGCGCCGAATCCACGACCTGCTCAGGCTTCAACGGCCTGCACGACACGTTGTACGCCGATTATCACTACTACGCCCTCGCAAGTGATGTGGACTCCACCGACTACTATGGCTGCTGGTGGATGCAGATCGTCCCCCTGGACCAATACGTCGACCCCGTGAGCTACCCCGGGTATCTGGAGGGGTATGACGGGCCCAATACGCACGTCTGGCAAGTGTTGTGGATGAGGTGAAGGCGGCCCCAACCCTACAACGCCAACCTCCGATAAACCCGCAACAGCCTCCCCGGCAATTCCTCCACCCTGTCAATCACCGTGAACGCGACCTCGCCATACATCTTCGCCAGATACTTGGGTCCCGCCGGGTCCACCGTCACGCAAAAGGGCCGGA
>CAIMSU010000169.1 GCA_903844155.1 uncultured Pseudomonadota bacterium
CGTCGGACGGTCGGTGAAGACGAGCGCAAAGCTGGGAAAGGGCAGGCGAAGGTCGCTACCCGGGACGTCGATGTCGGTCTTGCCGAGCATCCAGGCGAGCGCGCCGTCCACCCAGAAGGTCTTCCGGCTGTGGATCTCGAAGTTCAGCAGGAGCCGGACTTGCGGGCCGAGCCAGGCGTTCTCGCGGATCAGCCGCTGCACATCCAGTTCGCGGGCGAATTCGGCGTCGGTCAGGGTCGCCTGGGCGTCAAAAGCGCGCTCGGAGCGAGAACGACGGGCAATCGCCCTGCACATCTCGCCCGCGCCGGGCGCGAGCAGGCAGATGCGCTCGTGTGCAAGGAGCGGCGGTTGACGGTGCTCGGGGTTGGGCTCCTCCGCGTCCGTCGGCAGCCTCAGTTCTTCCCACATCCACGAGGGGTCGTAGGCCGGCTCTCCGTTCTGGAGTGCGGTCTGGTAGAGGTTGACGAGGCCGTGGAGCAGGTCCGATCAGGTGGGGGGCACGAGGGCCCGGACCCAGCCGTGGCGGGCGGGCGGGCGGGGCCCTTGACGTTGGGGGGTTTGGCCCGCCTGAAGGCTCGTTGCAGGGGTTGGTGGGCGAGGGTCGCATCGAGACTCCGCTTATCGCGGAACCGCGCCCCCACCGGATCACCCGCCGCACCGACGCGCCCTCGGTCGTGGCGCTCTGATGCCCGCCGACGGAAACGCCCGGATGCGCGCCGGGACCGCAGGCGGCTCGCCCCGGCCCTTGGTGAGCGGGACCGGGATCTTTGCGAAAGCGGCGAAGAATCGGCCCTTGGTGAGCGGGACCGGAACCGTTGCCGACGCGGGATCGCCCCGGCCGCTTGAACACCTAGAAACTGTTGTGGGAGCGTCGTGGGCCGACCCGGTCCTGTTCCCGACCCCTGCCGTCTGGAAGGCGAAGTACGCGCCACGCGAGGGGAACGCGCACTCCTCGGACGCATGGGGACCCCGGCAAGCTCGCCGGGTCAAGATCGTCCCCATCCTCGCCGCCGCCGCAGATGTTCAGCGAACGTGGGAGATTGAGGCGAAGGTGAGCATCCCGGTCCTCGCCCGCTGGTCGTGGGGGCCGGAGCTGCCGAGTACGTCAACCGTCGAGCGACGGGTCGGGAATCGCATCCGCGCGGGTGTTCTGGCACGGTGGTCGTGGGGGCTGGAGGGTCTGCTTGCAGCGGAGACGCCTGTGAATGATCCCGTCTACGCCTCCGGCCCTGAGGAGGGGCACGTCGCCCGCGACTTCCGCAAGGTCGTTGCCGCCGTCGCCGCCTGCTGCGAGACGTACTGGACGCTGCCGACGACGGGCGGCAAGCACGGCAACGTGACGATCGGCGCGTGTCGTTGCCATCAGAGTCATGTTTGCCCGATCTGCGCGGCGGCGGAGGCGGAGGACCGGGCGACGTTGATCGAACACCTCGTCCGGCATCGGAAGGGCTCGGTCTACTCGGTGGTGTTCACCCAGCGGGACCTCCCTCCCGGCGCGGGAAGTTGCCGATCCGAGTGGCGGAGGTTCCTCCGGGCGGTCACCTCGCTGACGAGGGGGAAGCACGCGGAGTGGTTCCGCAAGCTCGTCGTCGCGGCGGTGTTTTGCTTGGAGACGACCGGCGGCAAGTCGAAAAAGTCGTGGCACCCTCACATGCACACCTTGATCGAGTTCGCGTCGGTCGAGGCTGCGGAGGAGTTCAAGGCGGGGCTGGAGGAGCGTTGGGTCGAGGCGACCGTCGAGGCGTTGGACGAGGCGACCGTCGCCCTGTTCAACGGCGACACGGTCGCGGCGGCGGAGACTGCGGCGCGGCTCGGGTACGATCCGTCGCCCCCCAAAACGGCTGCGGACCTCGGCTGGAGCAAGGATTCCGGGTTCGACAAGCAGGGCCGCGAGCGATGGTTTGAGCAAGCGATACCCGCTCCGCCGGAAGGAAAGGTTTCCCCGGAGGAAGCCGCGAAGCTGGCGAAGCAGGTAGCGAGCATCGCGCACCAGATTAGCAAGTACCCGTGCCCGCTGCTTGAGGTTGCCGACCCCGCCCGGATGGCGGAGTACCTCGGGTGGTCGCACGGGCGGCAGATGACCCGCTGGTACGGGCTGTGGCGCGGGAAGTCGGAGGAGTCGAAGGCGTTGCTCGCGCTCTGCGAGAAGGAGATCGCGGACGAGCGCGCGGTGGCGAAGGCGAAGCGGATCGAGCTGGGCGACGAGCCGGCCGTGGGGGAGGCGCTGCCCGGCTACCGGCCGATGTCGGGCGTGTCCGTCGAGGACGCCGAGAGGGAGGCCACCTCTGCCGCCGCGCTCACAACCGCCAGTAACGCCGTGATTCTGGCGCGCTGGGGGCTTCCACGCTCTCCAAGCCGGGCCCCGGATGGGGGGACCGCCGATGTGCCCCTGACCTTCACCGGGCGCAAGGTCGATCCGGTGACACGCTCCTCGGCGACCGTGCGCCGCCTGCGCCGGTGGTACGCGATGAAGGGCCTACAGGACCGGATGCTGCTTGGCCCGCTCCTCTCGTCTGGCATGGACCTCGATGCGGTGGATGAGGCGTTCCGCGCCCTCCGACTGCGGGGGGACATGCAGGCCGCTCTGGACGAGTGGGAGGCGATGCGGCGGGAGGAGCCTGCCTTGCACTGGACGGTCGATACCCTCAACGCTTGGTATGCCAACGAGGCGAGGGTACAGCGGGAGCGAATGAAGCAGGTTTGTAGCACAGAGTGAGCACGTTCTTGGGTTGCGCCCTCCCGGCCCCCGGCTACCTATATGTGAGTGATGTGAGTCTGTGAGTGAGTCTCTGGTGCTGCCCGCTCTGCTCCTGCGAGGTCGATTCGACCGAGCGGCCGTCGTGGTGCCCAGCGTGTCGAGCGAGCGGGATCATGCGCCCGCCTGTCGAGCGACGGGTCGGGGATCGCATCCGGGCGGGGGCGAAAGAGTGGACCGCTCAGGATGTGGTGCGCGCGTCGTGGGATCTCAAGCTCTGCCCGGCGACGGGCCTGAGCTGGTCGAGTCCGTGCTGGTGGCTGCTGTTCGGGGTCGCTGGCGGCGGAAAAAGCACCCTCGCGCTCCAGATCGCGGCCCAGTGTCGAAAGGTCGTGATCGCCTCGCTTGAGGAGTCGCCCGGCCCTCCGATGGCGCGGCGGCTGACGCTCGCCGGGATGGCGCACCGCCGCGATGTGACGATCCTCACCGCCCCGTCGCTGGACGAGCTGGTAGCCGCAGCCCGCGACCGAGCCTGCATCGTCGTGGATTCGATCAGCTCCAGCGTGTTCAGCCCGGAGGACCTGCGCGGCCTGTGTGACGCCGGGGCCGAGCTGGTGATCGGCGTGCTGCACGCGACGAAGGCGGGCGACTACCGAGGCCCGACGACGTTCGTTCACGAAGCCGATGTGGTCCTTTCCGTCGCGGCGGGCCGGTGGACGAGCGGCAAGAACCGTTTTGGACAAAGTGGCCTGAGTGGCGCGGTCGCAGGCTTCGACTCTGACTCTCCTTCCAACGAGGTTTCTCCATGATGAACGCCGTTCGCTGCCCGCTCTGTCTGGAGCCGGATGCAGCCCTCCTCAAGATCGACAAGACCGGCCGACCGTACCTGAGGTGCCGCTGGTGCGAGAGCCGCAGCTTCATCGGCAACAGCGCGGGGTTGACGACGATCCTCCTCGCTCAGCCCGAGCTGACGCGGATCGTGGACGCTCGCGGCGGCTCCCGCGTACTCCAGGCCGAAGCCGACCGCGCGTTCAGCGCGACCCCTGCCGCGACGACGACGCGGGGTGCGGCATGACCGGCTTCGACGGCGATCTGGAGGGGGCGCGGGAGAGCGCGGCAGAGGAGTGGACGCGCCAGCTTGATGAACGCAAGGCCGAGGCCGAGGCCCGGCGCAGGAACGTCTCGACCTCCGCCGATTCCCTCGTCAACATCGGGCGCAAGGGGATCGGGCACGGCATCAACGCCGGGCGCGGCGGCTACGCGCGGGTGGAGCAGGCCGTGCCGTGGGTTCTCGGTGGGACCGTGCTGGGCGGGTTGGCCGCGTTGCTCTGGCACGGGCGGAAGAAGTGATGCCCCCGCGCTCCTTTGAGCGCAACGACGGCGGGTTGCCATCGTTGCCGGTGCCGTCGCCCCGCATCGATCAGCAGTACGGGGTCGGGGATCCGCAGCTCCCTCGCTTTCACGGGTCGTCGCCGTCCCCGTACTCGACGCCCTTCGGGGAAAAGACGGACTTGGCCTACCGCGTCATGGCTTCGCCGCAGGCCGCTCAGAGTCTCGGGAACATCGCTGGGGGCATCCCCGAGCCGGTGTACGTCCCGCCAGTGCCACTCACCGCTGGGGAGTGTGTCGGGCTGGCGTTGCTCGGTGTGGGCGTGGGTGCGGTGGGAATCGGCGTCGTCCTTGCCGTGAAGGCCAAGGCGTGACTCAGGAATCGTCTGTCGGGCTGGCGTTGCTCGGTGTGGGCGTGGGTGCGGTGGGAATCGGCGTCGTCCTTGCCGTGAAGGCCAAGGCGTGACTCAGGAATCGTCTACGCTTGCGTATGCGACTGAGGGCAGGCAATCCCCCGGTCCAAGCTACATCGCGCTCCGCTGACATTTACACCGGCATAAATAAGCGAGCGATGAAGGCGGATCATTCGGCTTGACGTTCACCCCGGCGATGCTACTCTGAGGGTGCCATCGCGGCGTGTCGATTAGCTCTCGACACTCGGGGGGAGCATCAGCTCCCCCCGGCCCTCCCCCCGCGAAGGCGGGCCTCCGATGTCAAAGCCGCGTTCAGTCCCCTCGTCCCCGTGGACGAATGCCCGTGTGGTCGCTGGCGACCTCGGTGTGTGCCTCGCGTGGGGGATGCCTGACAACGGCACCTCGCTCGCTGAGATCGCGCTGGTGGTCCCCGAAGGTGACCCCGACCCCGCTGACTTCCTCGACGCGATGCTCTCGCCCGCCGATCAAGATCGCGTGCTGCGGGGTGTCGCGTGACGTACACCGCCACATACACCTACGACGACACCGGCTGGTGGTTCGTCGCCATCGACGGTATCGAGGGGTGTCATTCGCAAGGCCGCACTTTGGAGAGCGCGCGGAGTGGCATCCGAGAAGCCCTTGGGCTGTTCATCGATGACGCCCAAAACGCAGAGATCGTTGATTCCATCCGTATTGGTCGACCGCCAAACGGCGCGCCGCTCCTACGCCCGCTGACGCCCGATGATGTCGCCATCCTTCAGCGCGCGGCACCCTTCAACGCGCGGCAAGCCAGAAAAGAGCTTGCGGCCCGCCGTCGCGCAGCGAGAGCAGGGGCAGCCACTCCGGCCCCCCCCATGACCGACCGGGAGGCATGGACGGAACTGGCGAGCCTCGTTCCCCGCGCGTTCTCGGACCAGCCGCCCTGCGTGCAGGAGGCGCTCATCAGGGCGTTCCAAACCGAGGCCGCTCGCGCTGATGACGCCGCCCAGCTAGCCCCGCTGGTGGAGGAGGAGGTCGTCAACCTCTCGGGCTCCCTGCCCGACTACAAGATCGCCCCTCGCCGGAAGATCGTGAGGTTCGAAGATGCCGACGAGATGACGGCCGACGACAAGAGCGACGCCGCAGCGTTGAAGCGCGACGGGCGCGAGCGGAAGGACGACCTGACGATTGACGATCTGCGCGCATGGTCACGGAACCTCCGAAAGCAGGGGGAGGAATGATCCCCGCCATCGCGTACCTTCGGTGTAGCGACCCGAAGCAGGATCGGTCGGTGAGCGACCAGCGCGCGGAGATCGAGGAGCGCGCGAAGCACGACGGGGCGCGCATCATCCCGGGCGGCTGGTTCTTGGACGACGGGATCAGCGGCTTGACGGTGACACACCGGCCCGGCATCCTCGCTTTGCGCCGCTGGTTGGAGGAGCATCCGGGCGAGGCCCGGTGCCTGTATGCGTGGGCGCAGTCGAGGCTCGGCCGCGACCCGCTTGACACCATGACCACCCTGGCCATGTGCGACGAGGCGAGGGTGGAAACCCGCTTCTTGACCGACCCGGAGCCTGCGGACCATGACACGCGGGATCTGCTCCGCGCGATTCGCGGACAGATGGATGCCCAGCACTCCCGGCGTCTAAGGAAGGACGTTCCTCGCGGGATGCGCCGAGCCGCGTGCGAGGGGCGCTGGACGTTTGGACACTGCCCCTTCGGGTACGAGCGCCACCACGATGTGCCCGGCAAGGCCGGTCGTCTGGTCGCGGTCCTCGCCGAGGCTGAAGTCGTCCGCATGGTGTTCGACCTGTACGAAGCGGGCGACGGGTTCAAGGTCGTGGCTGATGTGCTGTCTCGCCGGGGCGTTCCCGCGCCCGAACGCGCCGACCTTCCGAGGAAGCGCGCACCGGGAGCGTGGACCCCGAAGCACGTTCGCTCCATCGTCACCAGCGCGGTCTACGCCGGGCGTGTCATGTACAAGGGCGAAGCTGTCGCCCCGACCGCGCATGAGCCGATCATCGACCCCGTCCGGTTCGACCGGATGCAGGCGTTGCGGAGGTCGAGGGACCGGGGGGGAGTGAAGCTCAGCCCGATGCGGCAGGGGGAGCGCGGCCTGTTCACCCCGTGGCTGCGGTGCGCCGGGTGCGGCGGCAAGATGCGCGTCCAGCGGTCAACGGCCAAGAACGGGATCTTTTACTACCATTGTTCGACGCACATCGACATGCGTTCACGCTGCACGGGCATCAACGCGAGGATCGACTACCTCGACCCGCTGATCCTCGACTACATCGACCGGAACGTGCTTTCCGACGACGTTCTGCGGGACGCTGCCGCGCGCTGGCGGGTGAGCCTTGACACCGACGGTCGCCGGGCCATTGCGGAGCGTCGGGCGCAGATCGAGGCGCGTCTGGCCGCTGCTTGCGAAGCGATCAAGCGCACCGTAGGCATGGTGGCTGCGAAGATGGTCGAGCTTGCCGACATTGCCGACGCCGTCGCCCAGCACACGGCGGCGCGGGACGCTGCGCGGGACGACCTCGCCCTGCTACCGCTCCCGGTAGCGTTGCCCGAGGTGGGCGAGCTTGAGATCGTGGCGTTCCGGGCGTCGGTGCGCGCCGCCTTCGACGCCCGCCCGATTGAGGCTCGGAGGGCGGCACTTCAACGCATCCTGACGGAGATCACGCTGGCCCCAAACACGCTCAGCGTGCGGTTCCTACCCCGGTTCGACCGAGGGACGACCGGCTACATTCACCACGAGCCCGAAGGCCCGCCGTGGGGTGCTTGCGCGCGAAACGGGGGCTGGTGGAAGTGTGAGCGGGTGGGGAGGCCGAGGGGGCACAGCCGCGAGAACGGCACCTGACCCGCCGGTGCGGCGGCTGGAGCAGCGCCGCGCGGGCATCATTCGCAGGTGCGCGTCTCCCATACGCAAGTGACGCTGACCACACCGTCGAACTGGTAAACGGCAAGTGGCTCGTGAGCCTCTGGCGTCGGGGGTCCGTCGAAGAACGCGACATCGTCCGGCCCGTTGTCATCAGCACCTGCGCCGAGGTCCACGTTCACCAACGTCACCGTCCCCGGACCGTTGACGCTGAACGCGCCCCCTCCCCAGGCCGCCACATTCCGAACGAATCTGGTGTCGGTGATGGCGAACTCGGGCCTACTCCCGTCTGCGGGCGCCGAGGGCAGCGCGAGCCCAGCCGCCCAGTCCGCAGCGTTGTCCCGGATCTCCAAGTCAGACAGGCGCGCATCGCTGGTGCCCAGAGAAAGCCCACCCGCGGAGCCACCCGCATCATCGGCGTTCGTTCGCGACACCCCGCCGGTCACGGTCATTCCGGAAAGAGTCAGCGCGCCCGATACGTTCGCGGAGAGGACACTCCCGCCGGACCCTTCGCCGTCGAACTGCGTGGCAGCGCTTCCCGCGCCTTCAATCCGCAGGTCCCCCGTCGCTCCGGCAAAGTCTCCTCCCTCAAAGGTCCCCGAGCACACCGTGACAATTTCAACCGCCCCGGACTCGGTCGCGTCCTGAAGGCTGTCGTACATAGTGTCGGAAGCCACCACATGACCGCTTGGACAGCCGACGGCCGTGTCCGCTCCATCGCCCTTCCCCGCGTCACAGGCTGAAGTAAGAAGCAACATCCCCGCTATTGCCCTATGGAACGAAAAGGTCATCCACCCCTCCCCAATTCGTTACGGCAGCCAGCTGGTTTCGGATCGTGGTGAGCATGTTCGATTCGTTGTTCGTCACGTACGGCAGGTTGCCCCAGTTCCGATTGAATGCGTAGGCGAAGGAGTAAGCCCCGGCCGAGTTGCCGGTCCTGTTCTCGATCCGGGCGATCGTGCCGGTAAACTGCCCGCCCTTGCGGACCGAGCTTCCAGACTGTTCGAACCCTAGCCCGACGGTATTGCCCGCCCAGTCACGAGTGGAGAAGTAGCATGAACGGGGTCGCTCCAGGAACACCCCGCCATCGTACACGCGCCGGGTCGTCTCCGCAAGCGCCCGTTCGCCTCGAATTCGACGTCGGACGACCTGTTTTGCGGCCCCCGCGCACGCCTCCCCGTCC
>CAIMSU010000170.1 GCA_903844155.1 uncultured Pseudomonadota bacterium
ACAACCCCACCGTCGCTGACCCGCTCTGCTACTCCGGCCAGGCGTTGACGCTGGGGGAGTGAGCCCGAGCCCGGCTGCGGTGGATATCCGGCGCGTATGGCTCGTCCGCCGTTGGCGCCTGTTGCATCGCCGCGCGGGGGCAGGGTGGGGTTACCCGGACGGCATCTACACGGGCGCCGTCGAGGTTCTCCTGCTCGACGCCGCCCGCAGGGGCGCGACGATGATCCGATTCGTTCGCGGCGAAGGGGCTGGCCAGCCATTGGAAGTGTGCCACACGATCGGCGCCACCCCACCGCCAGCGAGTAAGCCCGCGAGCCCCCCACCGCCCACGCCCCCGCCGCGATGCGGAGCAGTCGCCCAAAGGAGCCCGCGTCAACGCGCAACGTCCCGCGCTATCTTCACCGTCGCCATGTCCCTCCTCCTCGCGCTCTCGCTCGTCCTTGCCGGGTCACCCTCGGCTGGCGCAACGAGGTGACGATGTGTACGCAGTACCAGCAGATGCTCGACGACGTAGTGACGCCGCTCCAGGCCATCGGGGTGGTGACGACGATCCATGTGGGCGAGATGGGCTTCCAGGCGGTGGGGCCGGCCGTCCCGACTTCCTCCAGTGAGGAGTACTACTCGCCTGCGAACGAGACGTACCAGGCGGGGATGGCGGTGCGCTGGTTTTCGACCTGGTCCGCGCTCGGGGCCGGCAGCGCGATCTGGTTCACGCACACCGGCGGGGCCTCGGACACCTCGGACACCTCGGGGACCTGGGGCAAGTACCAGGGCATGGGCCTGCACGGCGACACCTACGACAGCGCGGACACCGCCAACCCGACCTACAGTGCGGCTGCATATGGCTACCGCCGGCCGATCTGGTACGCGCTGCGGCGGCTCAACTACCTGCTCTCCCAGTGCGACAGCAGCGGGTTCCAGGTGTACTACGCCGACCGCGGGGCAGTGGTGATCACCATGCAGGCGCGCAGCACGTTTCGGTTCTCGGACGGGGACGGCGGGACGGTCGACACGGGGTTGCAATTTGGGGCGATTGCCTGGGTGGATGAGTTTGCAGACGAGCCCGACACCGTGTACGCCACCACAGACGCCGTTCGGCAGGTTGGCGGCGGTATCTCCCTCTACTACGACGACCTCGCCACCTACCAGATTGTGAGCGTCGTGCCCCTCGTCATCGCGGACCCGACCGACACCGATGCCAACGGCTATGAGGCCACGGACGCGCCCTTTTGGCCCCCCCTCGGGGTTGCCGCGCCCGCGGTTCCGGTGGTGAGCGTCGTGCCGGCGTCGACCTCGGCGACCTCGGGGCGGGGGTTGCCGGTGGGGGTCCCGGCAGGGTTTCCGGCGCCCGTCGCGGGCGCGTCCGGCGGGCCCTGGTTCACCGGCTCGATCCCCACCTTGGGGCGGGTGAGCTTGGGGGCAACCCTGACGACCCCCTCGCCCGGCCACCCCACAGTCGTCTCGCCGCCCGGCACTATCGAATTCCAGATCATCCCGGCAAACCCGACGACGGCGCCGGTTCCCGCCTTCATCCTGACCAACGTCGCGCTCGCACGCGTGGAGGACACATGATCGCCGCCGTGATGGCCCTGCTGGCCTGCGTACACTCGAAGCCGGATTCGGGTAGACCTGATGCCGGGGCGGACTCGGCGACGGCGGTAGACTCCGCGGCCGGCGGAGATGCGGACAGCCCGATCGGGACGGCGGATTCCGCGGATTCGGCCGATTCGGTCAGTTCTCTGGATTCCGTCGACTCGGTGGACTCGGCCGATTCTGCGCCACCGCCAGCGCCGATGTCCACTGTTGAAGTTCAGAACACCTACGGCGTGGTGGCCCTGGCATCGGACGGGGCCGCCGAAGGGTGGTGGGTTAATGACAATGGCATTGATTGGAGCACCGGATGGGAAGACGTATTCAAGGCAAGCGACTTCGCGATCTGCGGGACACACGCCGGCGTTGCCGTATGTGGCGACCAACCGGGAGGCGACGGCCTGTGGACCGCCATCACCCCCCCCCCCTGACGATCCCACGCTCGTGCCCGACGACTGGTGGGATTCGTGGGTGCGGGTGGCGGGATACGACTCCGAGTACGGTCAGTCGGGCTGCGCGCTCACCGACAGCGGTGGACTCTACTGTTGGGAGTCGATCTATGGCGCGTACTTGGTTGTCGAGAGCGGGGTGACGGACTTCTCGATGGTGGACGACCCTTGGTTTTTCTGGATCCAGGACGGCCAGGTTGCGTTCCGGGACACCTCCGGCACGTTGCCCACCGACTCCTTCCCCAGCCTGACCGGTGAGGCCGTTGACGTGGAGGCGTCGGGGTCTCACACCTGCGCGCTCATGGCGGATGGCACCATCCAGTGCAACGACGCGGATCTGGAGGCGTTGTACCCGCGTGTGTTCTACGATCAAGGCACCATCCCCACCGGCACGTTCACCCAGATCGCGGTCAGCTACTACGCGAACTGTGGCGTGCGAACCGATGGCACACTTGCGTGCTGGGGCAACACCGATGGTGAGATCTACCCAGCCACCAACTACGCGATCTACGATGTCCCCGACGGCACCTACACGCAGGTGTCCGTGTCGAGCGATCTCGGCTGCGCGGTACGTACAGACGGGTGCGTCGTCTGTTGGAGCGGCGAGTTCCGGTACGAACCCGATGCCATCGGCTACAACCCCACCGTCGCTGACCCGCTCTGCTACTCCGGCCAGGCGTTGACGCTGGGGGAGTGAGCCCGAGCCCGGCTGCCGGGGCATGCGGCGCGCTCACCCGGGACGGGGAGCGCCCGAGCGCCAGCGAGTAAACCGGCCTGCCCCCCACCGCCCGCGCGGCCGCCGCGATGCGGAGCAGTCGCCCAAAGGAGCCCGCGCGGACGCTCCTCGCCGCGTCCCGCGCTATCTTCCCCGTCGCCATGTGTCTCCTCCTCGCCCTCGCTGCCTTCCTCCGGCTGTCGTCGCCGTTCGCGCACGCGCAGGACGGTGACGGCTACACAATCGCCGAAGGTGACTGCGACGACACTGCCCCCGGCATCCACCCCGGCGCGGTCGACCTGGCCGACGGAGACGGCGGGACGGTCGACACGGGGTTGCAATTTGGGGCGATTGCCTGGATGGATGAGTTTGCATAGGGTGCGGCTGAGATCCGACGACAGCAGTATTGTGTAATATCAATATGTTAGGCACGATTTTGCATAGACAAAGGGCGGTTTCCGGGGTAGATTCGAGGTTGGAACCAACAGAATCCCCAGGAAACGCACCCATGACCGCCTATCCGAACCTGTCCCCCTCCGCCCTTTACAACGCCCCCGTTGAGGCCTGTGCGCAGCTCATGGCGACGCTTCGCGCGGCGCCCGCGTTGTCCTCCGACCACGCGGTCATCGAGCGTCTGGTTCGTGACGAAGGCTGG
>CAIMSU010000171.1 GCA_903844155.1 uncultured Pseudomonadota bacterium
CGTCGGGCGCGGACGCCCGACCGCGCCAGCGTCTCGGGACCACGCAACCGGGTCGCGCCGGAACGCCGGGGGGCGCCCATACAACGGTTCAAGCAACGGAATCCGCGCTCCTCGGCCTCGCCCGGTTCTTGCACCCTTTCCGCCCCTCTCCCTCCCGCCAGCGCCCGTCCAACCCGAGACCTCCCGATGCGCGCGCTCCTGCTCACCCCGCTCGCGGCCCTGGTCTGCTGCGCACGCCCGATGCCCGCCGCGTCCGTGGACACCGGGACCCGGGACGGTTCGGAGACGGGCTCGGGGGCCGACTCCACCCCAAGCCGGGATTCAAACGCCACCTCCGACTCGTCAACCGCCCAGGGGAGCTTCCCCTACGCGACCTCCTACACGACAGTTCAAACCTACTGTTCCAGCGGAAGCGGCACGGCGACCACCGGCGTGGCCGCCCGGATCACGCTCCCCACCGAGCCACGGTTCGATACCGCCCCCGTGGCCGTCGGGCTCGTGGGGGGCCTCACCTCGGGCAGCTTTGCTGGCGCCGACGCAGGGGAGGTCCAGAAGATCGCGCAGGCGCTCGCCGCCCAGGGCTTCGTCGTCGTGGAATTTGAGCATCCGGGCGCGACCGACCGCGGCGCGATGGATGGCGCAACGCACGCGAGCTGTGGCGTCTACGATTACCGGGGCCCGAACAGCCGCAGGTTTCTCGCGGACATCCTGAAGTTCGCGACCGGTGGCGTCACGGACACGGCTGGTTTGAGCCTTGCCGACCTGGCCGGTGTCGCGGTGTCGTCCGCCAACGTCGGGCTCGTGGGCTTCTCCAACGGTGGCAACCTGGCGATCGAGACGTTGTCCCGGGACCCCGTCGGCGTCGGCCCAGCCCGCATCCCGCGCATCGCGTTCTACACGGGCTTCGAGAACCCCGTGAACGACATGACGTTGCTCTCCACGTCCGCCTCAGGCCCAGGGGGAGTTGGCCAGAACACGGCATACACACCCGGGAGTTGCTACACGTCGCGCTGCGCGGTCGACTACTCGGAGCTCAAACAGTCGAGCACGGACTCAACCACCGAAAGCTCCGAGAGCACGGCGACGGACTTGAGCTTCAACACCGTCTATTTCGACAACAACGCCAACGGGGTCTTCGATGGAGACCCGAGCAAGGACCCGAGCAAGACCTACGTCGGCGACACCGGGGTTCTCAACACCGACGTCTACGCACACGCCGCCTACGGACTCCTCGCCGGTACGCCGACGCTGTTCTTCGACGAAGGGACAGCGGACCAGATCGACGCAAACCGCTCGGCCTTCAGCTTCACGGTGCCCGTTGCCACCGCAGCGCAGTCCGCCGCCTACTTCAAGGACCGCCTCGCCGGCATGTCGCCGACCGGAGCCCCAACCAACTACCAACAAGCCGTCCTCCACCAGCCCGGGATCCGGATCATCGTCAGCGCGAGCGTCGTGGACCACGGCAACATGGCAACGGACCACGACCATGTCGGCCTCCAGTACGATGGCTGGGCCGCCGCGAACCCCTCGTTCATCCAGCTCAACCCATCGAAGGCGTACCTCTCCGCCGCGACCGGGTGCGCCTCGGCACAGTTCATGGACAACGCGCCGGCTGGACCCTACGACACCACACTCCTGGAACCGGAGGGGTCGAGCGTCACGGATTGCCCGGCGTTGGCGAATCTGGACATGATGGATCAGGTAGCAGCCGTGATGGAGCTGGCCGACCGCACGCAGGACGACGACGACGCCAGCCTCGTCGGGGCTACGCAGACCCTGCACTGACCGCGGAGCGGGTTCACTCCAGCCGGCCTTCGCGCATCAGCTCGTTGACATGCGCCTGGTCCTGCTTGTAGTTGGAGGTGAGGGCGTAGATAACCAGGTTTACAGCCAACTTCACGGCTTCCCGCCGCTGGCTCTCGCCCCCGGGCGTACACGGGAGCCGGTCGCTGCCGTCGGGACGACGGTCCAGCGCGCCCGAGATGTCGTTGCGCGAGTAGATGAGGGGGTCGGTGGAACCGTGCGCTACGCCTTCGAGGACGTGCGTCAGACCGATCCGGCCGGTGGGCTCCGAGATCATGAAAAAGCTTCGATATACCGAATGTTTATCCGAGAGCGTCTCCAACGGGCGCGTCGGGAACAGGTCTGTGATCATCCGACGCGCGCTCTTGTCGAAGTCGCTCTCCAGGGTGCCGGTCGCGTCGTCGACGAGCAGGAAGCCGCCGTAGGAGAGGTAGCGGACAAGCTGCTGACGGGCGGCGTCCGTGAGCGGCGGAAGCGCGCCATCGCCGCAGAGGACGGCGAAGGGGTGGTCGAACAGCTTCGGATCGTCGGGCGCGAGCGGGATTGCGCGGGGCTCGGCGTCGACGCTCGTCGTGTCGATGACCTCGAAAAGCAACCGTTTCCAGGCTTCCGGACGGCTGATCGTGCCCGACGGCAACTGGATCTCCGCGACGTCGACCTTCCCGGCCGTGCCGAGCGCGAACGCCCTGGACCGCGCGGCCATGCCCGCGATTCCAAGCGCGGGCAAGCCCTGCAGAAAGCTACGCCGCTTCATCGAGGCTCCGCGAGGTTGGGGATGGAGAATCACTGGGTCGCGCCAGCAAGGCAGCCCAGACGCTCGCCGCGCCGAACACCACCGCCGCCAGTCGGGCGAGCCAGGCGGCGACGTCCAAGTGCACCAGCATGCGGTCGGGAGCCAGCGCGGCCTGCCGGACAGCGAGGGAGTCCGAATGCCGGACATCGCTCTCCGAGAGCGGCGTGTTGACGGCGACATCCGCCACGACCCGGGCGTCCCCGGCGCCCGAGGTCACGTGCCAGGCGCCGGGCGTGTCCGGGGTGAAGTGCAAGGCGGCATTCTGCCGGTCTGCGGCCCGGAGCTTGCCGTCAGGACCCGTCAGCTCCAGCTCCGGCGCATCGGCCGCGACCGGCACCTCCATCGGCTCGCCGACCGTGCCGCCGAGCGCCTCCCCCGGCCCCAGCGTCTCACCGCCCAACACGGCGGTCACCCGCTCCACGAACGCGGGAAACACCGCTTCCACCGGGAAATTACCCCAACCAAGGTCCAAGGTGCCCGTCCACAGCAGCACCTCACCCGAGCCTATTTTACCGTCGATCAACGCAGGAATTCCCCCCTCCCACTTCAGGAGCACCGTCGGCGCCGTCGGGCCGGCCGGGACGGCGTCGACCGTCATCACCCGCCGGCTGTGAACCGTGGCGAAGGCGAGGGGCGTGGCGGCAAACGGCGCGAGCAGGCGCGAGGGCTCGGGGGGTTCAAGCGGCACGCCCTCGTCGCTCAAGACGCGCATCCTTCGCAACGGGAGGGGCAGGATGCCCTCCAGCGCGGTGTCGTAGCGCTCCGGTGTGACGTTTTCGCCCATTCCGATCACGAGCCCACCACCGCCGCGGACGAAGCTCTGCAGCCGCGCGGCCAGCGGTGCCGGGTCCGCGACGTTCGCCATCCACACAACGCGGTGCACGCGCGGGTCCAACGTCGCGATGCCCGCGGGCGAGATCACATCGGTCGCGCCCCGCCCGAGGCCTGATGGCGCCAACGCGCGCTCGAGGAAGTAGGTCTCGGACTTCGTCGGGGTGGAGCCGGGGTCGCCGTCGATGACGAGCACGCGACTGGCGCCGATGCGGGGAAGATGAAAGGAACGGACGTTGTCGGCGGGAAGATCACCGTCGTCGACGGTCACGGTGGCGATGCCGCCTTCCGCCTGCCGGGGCACGGTGAAGGCTGCCGTGGCGACGCCAGGGCCCGCCTCCGACGCGGCGGGCACGGTGACAAAGGACGTCAGCGCCTGGCCCGCGGGAAGCGTCAGCGTCGTGGTGACCTCGCGTTCCACCGTGCCGTAGCTCAACAGTCCGGCCGTCACGGTGCCGCCCTCGATGCCATCACCATAGGCAGCGTCGCTGATAGCGATGTTCGACGGGACGGACGGGCGAAAGACCCGCGGGACAACGGCCCCGCCGACCGCGATGATGCGCTCGATGTCGGGGTCGCAAGCCGCGACCCGCCCCGGCCCAGACTCATCCGTGAGGACCACGACCTCGGCCGGCTCCGCCGCCATCAACCCCCGCGCCAGCACAAGGGCGCCGTGCAGGTCCCCTTCGCCGTCCGACCGCGGAACCACGGCGATCGAAGCCGCCAACGTGGCGCCTCCCCCCTCGTCGCCCCCGGACCAGCCGGAGAGCACCGAGGGCGGCGACGTCACCACCGCCGCAACGCGTGTCCCCGGCGGCAGGGCCTCCAGCATCGCCATCGCGCTTGCCTTCGCAGCCTCAAAGGCGCTCTTCGGGCCGGCAGCGTCCCCCGTCACCGTAACGCCCCGCTGATCCATCGAGAGCGAGTTGTCGAGCACCACCAGGACCCGACCCGTCCCTCCGACGTCGTCACGGGTCTCGGGCCAGGTGAGCTGCGGCCGCGCAAAGGCGAGCAAGAAGAGCAGCAACGCCGCGACCCGGAGGGCGAGCAGCGCGCGGTCCGCCAGACGACGCCGACGCTCCAATCGGCTCCGAAGCCGTTCCAGCAACAGCGTCGCCCCAAAGGCACGCTCCTCCCGGATGGCCTGGCGCGTGAGATGGGCGACGACTGGGCCGAGCGCCAGCGCGAGCAACCCGAGCGCGGCCGGGGCGAGGAGCGCGAACGTCACGCCGCACGCGCAGCAACGTACGGGCGACCGGCGAGCCACGCGGCGAGGACCGGGACCGGCGGATCGTCGGCAGCGAGACCGTAGAGCAGCCCACGCTGGGCGACAAATGCGCGTTCCACCTCGCCCCGCCAGGTCCGCACGACGTCGCCGAACGCCGACCGCACGGCGCCCGGGTCGATTGGAAATCGCCGACCGGTCTCCGGGGAGACGAGGTGTGCCGGCTCCTCCGCCGAGAGCGCCAGCTCGTCGCGATCATAGACCTGCAACGCCCGGAGATCCACGCGCCGACGGGCGAGCGCGCCGAGCGCACCGGCCCAGGCCCCGGGCTCCTCCATGAAGTCCGAGATCACCCCAACCAGCATCCTCCCGCGCGCCTGTTCCCCTACCTGTTCGAACAGCCTTCCAAGCTCTGCCCGTCCCTTTGGCCGCGTGGACGCGAGCGCGAGCAGGATCCTCGCCAGTTGCCCTCGCGCCCGCCGCGCCGGAATCATCCGCTCCGGGCTCCCCTCCCCCGCCCCGATCACGAGGCCCACGGGGTCCCCGTTGGCGAGCACCGCGTAGGCCAGCGCCGCGGTGGCCTCAACCGCCCTGGCCCACTTCTGGGGCGTCGAGCCGAGATCCGCCGAGGCGTCCAGCACGAGCAGGCAGGCAAGCTCCCGCTCCGCGCGCCGCTCCCGAACCACCAGGCGATCGGACCGCGCGTAGACCCGCCAGTCGACGTCCTTGAGCGGGTGGGGAGCGACGTACGGGCGATACCCAAGGAACTCCGCCTCAAAACCGCGTTGCACAGCCAGGTGCGAGCCGGTTCGCACCCCCGCCACGAGCTGCCTCGCCACGAAGTGCAGGTGGCTGACACGCGCGTAGAGCGCCGGATCGCCGGCGGAGATGCCCTTATCGACGTCCATTGTTCCCGGAGACGGTCCGTGGCACGTCGTCGAGCAGCTTCGCCACGATCGCGTCAGCCCGCATGCCCTCGGCCTCCGCCGCGAAATTCAGGACGACGCGGTGGCGAAGGACGTAGGGGGCCACCGCGCGCACATCATCGAGCTGTGGGGTAAGCGCGCCGCGAAGTGCGGCACGGGCCCGGGCGCCGAGCGCGAGGAACTGGCTGGCACGCGGTCCCGCGCCCCACTGGACGTAGCGGCGGACGACCTCGGGCGCCTCTGGGCCGGGCCGGGTCGCCCTGGCCAGTCGCACGGCGTAGCGGGTGACGTCGTCGTTGGCGGGAAGTCGGCGTACAAGGCCCTGCAGTGCGAGGAGCGACTCCCGGTTCAGCACCGGCGTGAGCTTTCCCGGCGACGTGTTCAGCGTGCGCTCCACCACCTCGATCTCCTCCGCCTCGTTGGGGTAGCCGACCTCGATCGCCAGCATGAACCGGTCGAGCTGCGCTTCGGGGAGCGGGTAGGTGCCTTCCTGCTCGATCGGGTTCTGCGTCGCGAACACCTGGAACGGGGGCTCCAGCCGCAGCGTGCGCCCGCCCGTCGTCACCACGCCCTCCTGCATCGCCTGCAGCAGCGCGGCCTGCGTGCGAGGCGGCGTGCGGTTGACCTCGTCCGCCAGCAGCAGGTTGGTGAAGATCGGGCCGGGAACGAAGCGAAGCTCCCGTCGACCGGTCGTCCTGTCCTCGTCCAGCACCTCGCCGCCGGTGATGTCCGACGGCATCAGGTCCGGCGTGAACTGGACGCGCCCGAAGGACAGGCCGAGCGACTGAGCCGTCGCGTTCACGAGCAGCGTCTTCGCCAGGCCGGGCACGCCGACAAACAGCGCGTGGCCGCCCGAAAACAACGCCACGAGCATCGCATCGATGACCTCGCGCTGCCCGACGATCACCTGCCCAACGCTGTCGAGGAGCCGCTGGCGGACACCGGCGAGCTGGTCGAACAGGGCGCCGTCGTCCGGCGGGGTCAGCTTGGCGCTTTCGGTCACGGCTTCTTCTCCGGGGCGGCGGTGGGCGGGGAGCCGCCCAGACGCAGGATGCGCTCGTAACGCTGGCGACGGGCCGCCTCGGCAGCGTTCCCGCTCGCGGCATACAAAGTTGCAAGCGCGGTCTGGACGTCGGGATCGAAGGGGTTGATGTCCGCGCTCGCCAGGTACTCGGTCGTGGCGTCGTCCCGCTTTCCCGCGCGCTCGAGGAGGTCGCCAAGCTCCTTGTGCGAGCTGGCGTACTCCGGATAGTCAGCGATCGTCGCCTGCAACGTGCTGATCGCCCGGAGGTCGTCGCCCAAAGCGTGGTAGACGCGCGCGAGCCTCACCCCGAGCGCGGGCGAGGCAGGTGCCTTGTCGTCGCTCGCCTTCTGGTACTCGATGAGCGCTGCCTGCGGCTTGTGGGCGGTGAGGAGCAGATCCCCGAGGCGGACGAAGCCGGCCAGGTCCTTTCGCCCCGCCAACAGCGGATCCGTCGCCAGGTCGTCTGACTCCCCGATGACGGTCGGCATCGCGGCGAGGTCCCGGGCCACCAGCTTCTGCGTGCGCAGCCACGCCTTCCAGCCGGCGAGGAACGCGTCGGAATTTCCGCCGGCCCCGATGTCCGCGACAGCCGCGAGCGCGTCCTTCCCGGCACGCACCTCCACGAGCGCGTGCTTGACGGCGTCCGCACCAACCGAGGTGTCAAGGTACTGGATCATCGTCGCGACCTGCGCGAACGCCAGCGACGCCATCTCGGCGGACGGCAGGAACGCCATGCTCGGGTTCATCCGCTCCAGCGGCACCAGTGTGTCGTGCGCGAGCGCGCCGGCGAGCAGCGACTGCTGGTAGGCCGGCAGGTCCTCGAACCCGTCCCGGCGCCAGAGCACCTCGTGCGAGCGCGCGATCCCCTCCTGAAGCCACACCGGCGCCTTGTCCCCGGTGTTGTACGCCACGATGTAGTGCGTGTACTCGTGCGCGATGGTGTCCTTCCAGGCATACCCGCGGGCCAAAGCGCGGGGGCTCGTGACGAGCAGGCGGGACCACTTGGAGAGCGCAACGACGCCCGTCGTCTGGACGCTCGCCGCGGGGATGCCGCTCGCCGCGATGAACCGCGCCGCCGTCGGGTAGATCTCCACGCGGATGCCACCCGGCGGCGCGCCGCCCAGCCGTGGCCCGATGCGGTCGTGCGCGGCCTGAAGCGTGGTGAACGTGTCGTCCAGCAGCACCTCGTCGGTGCCCGGCAGGTAGGCGACGGTCACGTCCCCCCGCGTCTCCGAGACGAACCCGGCCGTCGCCTCGACGGTGGCCTTGTACAGGTCGATGAGGTCAGCCGTCGCGCCCTCGGGCGAGGGGCCTGCGGCGGCCTTCAGGAGGCGCAACGCCTCGTCAAAATGCTGCTCGTGGAACGCCAGGTCGGCGAGGAACGCCTCCTCCCGTGCCGTCGAACCGAGCCCCTGTGAGGCGGCCTGCGCACAGGTCAGATCGGCGGCCGCGAGGCAGGCCGTGCCCTTCGCGACATCGCCGGCATGCGCCTCGCCCGAGCGCGCGAGGAGCCAGGCCCCCACGACGGCGCTTGCCACGCGGCGCAGCCTACTGGCGAACGAGCTCTTCATAATACCGTAGGTTAGAGGAGTGGTACTGGTCGGGGACGTTCCCCTGCATGCCCTCCATCAGGGCCTTTCGGTAGGCCTCGGGAGTCTGGAATTCCTCAGGCGCGGGGATCGCCATCATGGGCGCGTTCTGGTTCGGGTCCCGCCCGCCGTTCGGGTTCTGTGGCTTGCCGTCCTTCCCGGCCTCACCTCCCTGCCCTTCGCCCTGCCCTTCGCTCTGGCTCATCTCGGCCATGGCCTGTTCCGCCTGCTCCAGCGCCTGCTGCGCCTCCTCCAGCCCATCCTGCGCCGACTGCTGCCCGCCAGCCGCCGACATCGGATCGCCCTTGCGCATCGCGCCGGCTGCGCGCTGGCCCTCCGCGCTGGCCTGCTCCGTCCCCTTCTCGAGCCCCGGCGCCTTCATCGGCAATTGCTCGGCCACGCTTTTCGCCTGCTCCGCGATCTGTTGCGCCCGATCCGCCAATTGCTGCTGGTCACCCGCCAACTTCTTGAGCGCCTGCTGCAGCTCCGGCGACGCCTGGCTCTGCGCCAGCTTGTCCAGCAGCGCCAGCACCTTCTCCGCATCCGCGCGAATGCCCGGCACGGTGGTGGCTGCGACCGGAACGGCCTTGCCATCCGCGCGCGACATGAAGACGAGCAACCTGGCAAATGCATTCGCCTCCTGGGCCACATCCTCGGCCCGCGAGCGGGCGAGCTCGGCGTTCTTCGACCGCGCGGCGTCCAGCAGCCCGTCGGCTTCGGCCCGCAGGTCGCGGGAATCCCTGGAAAGCCCACCGCCCGATGGCCCGGCAGCCGCAGCAACGCCGGTCGCCGCAGATTGGGCCGACTGCGCGTGGGCCTCGATCTCCTGCCAGATCGCCATCGCGGCGTCCATGCTCGCCCCGTGCGCCTGCCGCTCCTGATCCGTCCGCTCCTGGAGCTTGGCCTGATCCGCCTGCAACGCGCTCATCTTCTGCTTGAGGTCCTTCATCGCGTTGCCGAGCGCCTCGGACCGCTCCTCGCCCCGCTTCTGCTGGTCCTTGAGCCCATCCGCGAACTGGCGCATCGCCTCGGCGACGCGGTCCATGAGCGCCTTTGCGTCGTCGTACCGCCCTTCACGCAAAGCCTTGCGGGCCTCCGCGAGCATCCCCTGGAGCTGCTGTGCGCTGTCGTTTGTGAACTCGCCAAGGCTGCTGTCCCCAAGCTGCGCGGCGGCGGCCGAGAGGGCCTCCAGCATCCGCTGCAGCTCGTCCATCCGCGTCAGGGCTTCCGGCGTGTTCCCAGCGTTCAGGCTCGCAAAATCCTTGTTCATCTGCTCCGCGTCCCCGGCCATCTCGGCAGCCATGCGCTCGATGTCCTTCAGGGCGGCGACCTGGATCATCTGGCCGAACAGCAGGATGGCCCCTTCAAGAGCCTCGATGTGGGCCCCCTGTGCCGCGACGATGGCCGCCCCATCGGCGTCGGCGAGCCGATCGGACGCGGGCAGGGCCCTGATGAGGCCGAACAACGCCCGGCGGGTGTCATCCACCTGCGTCATCGCCGCCCGGTCTGCCGCCACCCCCTCGCCGCCCGACCAGCTCGTGCCCACCAGCGTGTCGTAGGCGTCGTAGCGGGCGAGCGCGCCCTTCGCCCAGCCTGGGCCATCGGCCGGGAGCTTGATGGCGGGCTGATCGTCGACGAGGAAGTCGCCGAGGACGAGGACCAGCGCATCGCGAACGTCCTTCCGGGCCGACCGGAGGCGTGCCAGATCCCGCCCTGCCCCAGCGACCGTGAGCTGGATCGGGGCCGACCAGCCCGCTTTCGCGCCGGAGACGGCGTCGTTGTCCCAGGCCTTCACCCGGATCTGAGCAGTGTCGCCCGATCGGAGCTTCATCTCGGTCGGGGTCAGCGCCAGCCGATCGTCGAGGTCCGTCGTCGGATTGAGCGGGGCGCGCACCGGGACCTCCCAGGTCTTCCCGCCCTCCCGGATCTCCAGCACGACCCTCGCGATGCCGTAGTCATCGTGTGCTCGCCAGGGAATCCCAACCGACTGATCGACGGCGGCGGAGACGCGCGGGGCCGTCACGTCCACGGTCACCTGCGGAGCCAGGTCCGGGTCGACGAGGATCCGGTAGTCGGACGACACCATCGGGCCCGCCGGGCCATCAAACTGGAACCGCCAGATCGCATCCTCCGGGGTGCCTGCGGCGACGGTGAGGCTGGTGCGAAGGCCCCGGTCGGCCCCAATCTCAGCCGGGCTCACGACGCCGGCCGCTTCAAGCCGCACCGACGTCCACGCGACCTGCGCCCGGGCCCGGATCTCCACCGTCGTTCCCGGTGGGGCGTGGATGTCCCCATTTGAATTGGGTACTTCCATAGGAGAAAGGCCAGTATACGTCGGATAGAGGTAGCGGAGGGTGATGTCACCGACGACGGCCCGCGGTCCGCCGACAGGGAGCGTCGGCGCAGGAGGCGAGGCGCCCGGGGCGTACGCGGTCAGGATCGACGCCGGACCGAGCGGCAACACGCTCGACAGCGCCAGCAGCACGGACGCGAGCACCGCCATGAGCACCGGCAACCCCGCTGTCCGCGTCGGAACGAGCTCGCGCGGCGGGATCGCGCGCAGCGGCCCTGCAACCCGCAGCGCCATGCGTTCGACGAGCACCTCGGATCCCAGGGGCCGGGACGACCGATCCAGCACCGTCAGCAACTCCCCAGCCAGAACCGGCCGAACCGCCTCAGCCCGCAGCGCCTGCCGCCGAAGCCCTCCGGCAGCCGGAACCTCCCGCGCCGTCCAGCCCGCGGCTACCGCTGCCGTCGCCAGGACGAGCCAGGCCAGCCCCAACGGCGGCCGAGTACCTAGGTTCAAGGCCATGACCCCGCACACCCAGCCAAACGCGAGGACCGCCGTGAAGGCCGCACCGCCCCCCACGATCAGCAGCGCCCGCTCGCGCATCGCGACGCGGCGGAGTTGCCGTTGGATCTCGAGGCGGGCGTCGGTCACGAGCGTCCTGAACCCCTCGGCGGCGGCAGGTCGTCCGTTGCCGCACCGCTGAACCGCGGGAATGTCAACCGGAACGTCGTCCCGCGCCCGACTTCGGAATCCACGTGGATGCGCGCCCCGTGCTCCTCTGCCACCCGGTGGACGATGGCGAGACCGAGACCGGTGCCCTCGCCGGGCGGCCGCGTCGTGAAGAACGGCTCCAGGATGCGATCGAGGTTCTCCTTGGGGATCCCCTGCCCATCGTCCACTACTTCCAGCTCGCTGCCCGTGCTGCGCTCGACCGCGCGCACCTGCACCCGCCGCGCGCCGGCAGCGCCCGCGTTGAGCAGCAGGTTGACAATGAGCTGGTGCAGCTTCGCGGTCTCTCCCCGCACCACGGGCTCGCCCTCCACGTGCAATTCCAGCGTGGCATCCCGAAACGCGGGCTGGTGACGAACCGTCCCGAACGCCGTGGCGGCGAGGTGATCGAGGTGCACCGTCTCGAGCTCCCGCGCCTCCGTACGCGCGAAATCCAGGAGGCTGCGGAGGATCGCGTGCATCCGCTCCACTTCGACCTGCGAGCGGCCAACGAGGTCTGTCGCAAGTTCCGGGTCCACGTCGCTCACCAGGAGTTCAAGGTAGGCACGCACGGCCGCGAGCGGGTTCCCGATTTCATGCGCGAGCCCAGCGGCCAGTCGACCCACGCTGGCGAGCTTTTCGCTCCGCAGCAGCGCGTCCTGCGCCCGCCGAAGCTCCTCGTTCGCCACGCTCAACTGGCGTAGCTGCTCGTCGGTCCGCCGCCGATACCCCAGAAGTGCGTCCGCCAGGCCGTTGAGTGCCACCGCCAACGACGCGAATTCGCTCGCAAATTCAGCGGTCTCGCCCTCGGTGAGGCGCGTTTCGAACGCCCCAGAAGCGATGGCCTCCGTGCTGCGATGCAGCAGCGCCACCGGCCCGAGAACGGTCCGGCGGAACAAGAAAAAGCCGAACAACACGATCGCCGCGCCCGAGAGGACCGCGTGGAGGCCGATGACCGTCCAAACGGCCCCCGACACCGCACCCTGGTCGATCTGGACGGCCACCACCGCGCTGGGCCGGCCCGGCGCGCCAACCGGAGCGAGGACGCGGCTGCCAAGCAATGTGCTCTCCGTCGTGATCTCCCGGGTGATGAACACCCCGGTGACCTCCGGACCAGCGGGCGCCTCGTCCCCCGCGAGACGCTCCCCCGTCGGCGAGTACACCGTGAGAGCGCCGATCTGCCCACGACGATGGTTGTCCAGCACCCGCCCCCAATCCCCCTTGGGCGTCGTCGCCAGCTCCCGGGCCAGCACGGTAGCCGCCCCCTCCGCAACGGACCCGCTCGCGTCACGAAGCACGCTCCGGGTCACCATGTACAGCACCCCCGCGTCGAGCACGGAGACGAGCACCGTCAACAGCGCGAGGTTCAGGCCGATCTCAGCCCAGAGGCCGGAGCGTCGTGGCATCCCCCACCCTATCCCCGGCCGCTAGCTCCTGAGCCGCCGATACACGCCGACCACCAGCCCGAGGATCTCGATGTTCCGCGTGTTGTCCACGAAGATCGGCTCCATGTCAGCGTTCGCGGGCTGGAGCCGGATGCGACCGCGCTCCCGGTAGAACCGCTTCACCGTCGCCTCACCGTCGACCATGGCCACGACGGTGTCACCATCGCGCGCGGTAGCCTGCTTGCGCACGAACACGTAGTCGCCATCGAGGATCCCGTCCTCCATCATCGAGTTCCCGGCGACGACGAGCGCGAACACCTCCGCGTCGTGCGGCATCATCCGCGTGTCCATGTGGATGGTCCCCGCCCAGTTCTCCTCGGCGGTGATCGGGGAGCCCCCGGCCACTCGCCCGAGCACGGGCACGGCGAGCGTGGTCTGCTCCCGGAACCCGCCCCGCGCGGTCGCCGCAAGTCGGACACTGCGCGACGTGCGCGCGTCCCCCACCCGCTCCAGATACCCCTTGCGGAGCAGCGCCTTGAGATGATCGCTCACCCCGTTGGTGGACTTGATCTGCAAGGCCTCGCCGATCTCCCGGAGCGTGGGGGGCACGCCCCGCTGATCCTGGTAGGTGGCGACGAAGTCAAGGAGTTGACGCTGGCGGGGAGAGAGTGCTTCCATGCAGACAGGGTAACTGAACGCGCGTTCCCGCGTCAAGGGTTCAATCACCCGAAACTTTGTTCCCCGTGTATTTTGTTCAGCGCCCCCTCCCCGGCCCCGTCGTTCAGCCGACGATCTCGCCGACAAGGTCGTACGCGCTCGCCCGACGAATCCGCACGGGCCGGATCTGGCCCGCCCTCGCGTCCTCCGGCGGCGACTGCAGGTAGACCTGTCCGTCGACGTCCGGCGCCTGCGAGGCGAGGCGACCGCTGAGCAGGAACTCGCTCTCCTTGCTGGGCCCGTCGATCAACACGTCAAACGTGCGCTTCACCATCTCGCGGTGGCGCTGTTTGGAGACGGCCTTCTGGGCGTCCATCAACTGCTTCTGGCGCTGCTGCTTGACCTTCTCCTCCACCTGGCCCCCAAGGAGCGCGGCAGGCGTGCCATCCTCCTGGAAGTACGTGAACACGCCGACACGGGCGAACTTCTCGCGCTGAACGAAGCTCAGCAGCTCCACAAAGTCCGCGTCCGTCTCCCCCGGAAAGCCCACGATGAACGTCGTCCGCACCGCAATATCCGGGACAAAGCGACGCACCCGCTCCAGGATCCGCTCCTGCCCCTCGCGCGTGACGCCCCGCCGCATCGCCCGCAGCATCGGCCCGCTCGCGTGTTGCAGGGGCATGTCCAGATACTTGACGACCTTCTCCTCCTCCGCGATCGCGCGCAGCAGGCTCTCCGGGAGGCCGATGGGGTAGGCGTAATGCAGGCGGATCCAGCGGATCCCGTCGACCCTCGCCAACGCGCGGAGCAACTTGCCAAGGTCGGCGCCATCGTCCAGGTCCCGCCCGTACGCGGTCGAGTCCTGCGAGATCAGGTTCAACTCGACGACGCCTTCGCTTGCCAGGCGCTCCGCCTCGCTGACCAGCGACGACACCGACCGCGACCGCATCTTGCCCCGAAGCTGCGGGATGATGCAGAACGAGCACTTGTGGTCGCACCCCTCGCTGATCTTCAGGTACGCCGAGTGTTTTGCCCAGGAGTTCGGCCGCGCGACGTGCTCGTCGTGCAGGTAGAGCGGCGTGTCGATGTACGATCGCTGCCCGCCCTTCTGGGCAAGTACCTCCTCGATCCGGTGGTATTCGCCCGTCCCCAGAAAATGGTCGACCTCGGGCAGCTCGGTCTCCAACGCGGCACCGTAGCGCTGCACCATGCACCCGGTCACCACCAGCTTCTTCGCGCTCCCCGCCGCTTTGTACTTGGCCATTTCGACGACCGTCTCGATGCTCTCCTCCGTCGCCGGCTGGATGAACGAGCAGGTGTTCACGACGATGACGTCCGCACCTTCCGGGCTATCAACCAGCTCAAAAGGCCCGCTCTGCAGCTTGCCGACCATCACCTCGCTGTCGACCCGGTTCTTGGGGCAGCCGAGGCTGATCAGGTGCACACGCTGGGGCTGGAGGCCGCCGATCATGGGCCACCGCCACGAATGACCTGCACGCCCGCGGGGGGCGCGAAGGCGAACATCGAGTCGGCGACGGTCGCGTTGAGCTTGAAGTTCGAGAAGTTCATGGTCGTGACCGTGGCAAAGGGGTCGAGGAGGACAAGATCGGTCACGGCGAAGTTGGCGCGCGTGAGCGTGAGGCGAATGCTGCTGATCGCGCCGGGCTTGCGTGGCGTGAGGGTCACGGTCTGCGTCGGCCTGGGGGTGGCGTCCGGAACCAGCGCGACCGAAAAAAGCGTGTCCAATTGAGAGAGATCATCGAGCAGCCCGTCGACCTCCCCGTCCTGCCCGCTCACCGCGGACTCGGTCACGGACTTTGACGCCACGCTGTACATCCAGAGCGTGGTTCCGTCGCTCACCATCGCGCTCTCCAGCGGCGAGCCGACCTCAACCCGCAACTTCCGGGGTCGCGCCAGCGTAATCGTCCCTTTCTGCGGGCCGGTGGACCCCATCGTCGGGCTCGACACCGTCTGCGTAAAATCGGCATGGATGCTGCGTACATCCTTGTAAGTGGCCTTGACCCCGGCCACCACCTCCGCCGCCGAATCCGGCTCCGCCGCAACGCCGGGACCCGCCGCCGAGAGCCCCAGACCGACCGCCGCCAGGAGCATCGCCCCCGACGAGAAGCGGCACAGACTGCGGATCGTTGCGGGATCGCGGCGAAACATCGGGCTCCTCGGGCAATCGGACGTGTATGCGCGCAGCGGGGGCACGGCAAGCGGGCCGCCGATGCCGGCGCTCGACGAAGCTCGCGGCGGGGTCGTTGAGGGGAGATGGGCGGCTCGCTCGGCCCCTCGCGCGTTCCGTCGGGGACCATGGAACGCCGCGCCGCATCCGCGCGCCGTCCGGGCGCAGCTCACCGATCCCGTGCCCTGAACGTGATCACGTAGTGATCCCCCCACCCGCGGACGCCCGGCAACCGGCACACCCGGTCCTCCGCGCGCTCCAGAGCCCGCGTCGCACGCGGGTAGCGTCCGGCGAACGCCGCGTGATGGGGCGGTGGCACGAGCAGGGACAGCGCCATTCCGCCGATCACCTCGCAACCCGGCATGCGCAGCGTTGAGGCGGGGTAGTACCAGCACGGAAACTGTACGCCTTCAACCGTCGCCATCGCCGGTCCCTTCCCCAGGCGCCGACCAGCGAGCCCGAACCGCCCGCGCAGCACCTCAACGAGGTCCCAGGGCGCGATGCGCGGCATGATCACGAGCGTGGCGGTCCCGCCCGGCTTCAACCGCCGGGACAGCCCCGCCAGCACGTCGGGAAGCCGGTCCGTGCAATTCAGGCCGCCGAAGTTGCTGAACGCGTGGTCGAACTGCTGCGGTGCGAGGGCGTCCAGTTCAAGGTAGGACAGGGCACGCACCTCCAAAGGCAGCGTGGGGCGCTGCTTCTGGTGAAGCTGCTCCAGCATGCCAGGCGCGTTGTCCGTGGCGGTGACCAGCACCCCCAGCTCGGCGAAAAAGGCACTGTCAAGGCCTGTTCCCGCGTTCAGCTCCAGGAGCGTCTGGCCCGGCCGCACGTGGCGTAACGTCTCAGCGCGGACCCGCGCGCGCACCCACTGCACAAGGGGGTTTTCCAGCTCCAACGACTCAAAAATCGTGCTTTGGCGGGAAAAGGCAACCTGTGCAGGTGTGCGCGAGGGGTCAGAGGGCACAGCGCGCGGGTATCAAGAACCCGGCGCCGTCGCCGACTCCGCGGGAATGGGCTCCGACATGGGTTTCTGTGCGCTACGCGCTCAGAAGTCCATGTCTCCGCCCATTCCCCCCAAACCGCCCATCCCGCCCATACCGCCACCGCCGCCGCCACCACCGCCCGACTTCTTCGTCTCGGGCTTCTGGGCGATGACCGCTTCGGTCGTAAGGAGCATGCCGGCGACAGACGCGGCGTTCTGGAGGGCGCAACGCGCGACCTTGGTCGGGTCGATGATGCCGGCCGCGAACATGTCGACGTAGGTCTCGGTCTGGGCGTCAAAGCCGAACGAGCCCGTGCCCGAGCGCACCTTGTGCACGACGATGCTGCCGTCGAGGCCCGCGTTCGAGGAGATCGCACGGAGCGGCTCCTGGATCGCGTCGCGGATGATCTCAACGCCGAAGTGCTCGTCGCCGGGGCCGGTCAGGTTCTCGATCGCCGAGAGCGCGCGGATGAACGCGACGCCGCCGCCGGGGACGATGCCTTCCTCAACCGCAGCGCGGGTGGCGTGCAGCGCGTCTTCCACGCGCGCCTTCTTCTCCTTCATCTCGACTTCGCTGGCCGCGCCGACGTGGATGACCGCAACGCCGCCGACGAGCTTCGCGAGCCGCTCCTGGAGCTTCTCCTTGTCGTAGCTCGACGTGGTCTCGTCGATCTGCGCGCGGATCTGCTTGACGCGCGCCTTGATCGCGTCGCCAGGACCGCCGCCCTCGATGATCGTGGTGTGCTCCTTGGTGATCTCGATGCGCGCGGCCTTGCCGAGGTCCGCGATCGTGATGGTATCGAGCTTGATGCCGAGGTCTTCCATGATCGCGCGCCCGCCGGTGAGGATCGCGATGTCCTCCAGCATGGCCTTGCGACGGTCACCGAAGCCCGGGGCCTTCACGGCCGCGATCTGCATGTTGCCGCGCAGCTTGTTCACGACGAGCGTCGCGAGCGCCTCGCCCTCGACGTCCTCGGCGAGGATCACGAGCGGCTTGCCGGCCTCGTGCACCGCCTCGAGCACGGGGAGCAGGTCCTTCATGTTCGAGAGCTTCTTCTCGTGGATGAGGATGTACGCGTCCTCCATGACGCACTCCATCCGCTCGGCGTTCGTCACGAAGTACGCGGACAAGTAGCCGCGGTCGAACTGCATGCCCTTCACGATGTCCAGCTCGGTCTTGTGGCTCTTCGCCTCCTCGACCGTGATGACGCCGTCCTTGCCGATCTTCTCCATGGCCTTGGCCAGGATCTCGCCGACGTCGCGGTCGCCGTTCGCGGAGATCGTCGCGACCTGCAGGATCTCGTTGTTGTCCGTGATCGGGCGGCTCATCGCCTTGAGCTCAGCGACAACGGCGGTCACGGCCTTGTCGATGCCCTTCTTGATGTCCATCGGGTTGGCGCCGGCCGCCACGAGCTTGGAGCCCGTGCGGTAGATCGCCTGCGCCAGCACGGTGGCGGTCGTGGTGCCGTCGCCCGCGACGTCGTTGGTCTTGGAAGCGACCTCCTTGACCATCTGCGCGCCCATGTTCTGCAGCTTGCCCGCGAGTTCAATCTCCTTGGCGACGGTGACGCCGTCCTTGGTGACGATCGGGGCGCCGAAGCTCTTCTCGATGACGACGTTGCGGCCCTTGGGGCCGAGCGTCACCTTGACGGTGTTGGCGAGGATGTCGACGCCCTTGAGGATCTCGACGCGGGCGGTTTCACGAAACTGGATGTCCTTGGCGGCCATGGCGCGCTCCTTGGATGATTGTTTAGGATGAAGGTTGATAGAATGACGCCGACCCAGGGCCGGCGGGTAGGGTGCTAGGCGAGCACGGCGAGGATGTCTTCCTCACGCAGGATGATGTGCTCCTCGCCTTCGAGCTTGATCTCGTCGCCCGTGTACTTGCCGAACAGCACGCGGTCGCCGGGCTTGACGCTCATGGCGCGGATGCTGCCGGAGTCGAGGACGCGGCCGGTGCCGACCGAGATCACCTCGGCCTCCTGCGGCTTCTCCTTCGCGGAGTCGGGGATGAACAGGCCACCGGCGCTGCGCGCCTCGGCGGTGATGCGCTTGACGAGAACACGGTCGTAGAGGGGACGGAAAGCCATGGGAACCTCGGTGTTTCTGTGGCCGGACCCAGGAGGGTCCGCGAATGTGGGCGTGGAACGGACCCCCGCGAGGGGGCTGCCCCTGGACCCGTCGGGTCGTTCGGGGCGTGTCGCGGAGGGTTAGGCACGCGGGCGGCGGGAGTCAACGGTTTTTTGCCGGCTACCCGTCCGTGTACCGCCCGACGCGGCATCGCCACGCCCACGCGTCGGCGACGATGCGGTCGAGATCGCCGCGCTCTGGCGCCCACCCCAACGCCTCGCGAATCGCCGTGGACGAGGACACCAGGATCGCCGGGTCACCCGCCCTTCGACCGACCTCCCGGACCGTCAACCGGCGTCCCGTGACCCGCTCCACCGCCGCGATCACCTGCCTCACGCTGTAGCCATCGCCCCCGCAGCCGAGGTTGTACGCGGCCGTTTGCCCCGGGGAGGCCAGACTCCAGTCCAGCGCCCGAACGTGCGCGTCCGCCAGGTCCATCACGTGGATGTAGTCCCGCACAGCCGTGCCATCGGGGGTCGGCCAATCGGTGCCAAACACGACGGCCTCTGGCGCATCGCCGGCGGCGACGTCGAGCAGGCGCGGGATGAGGTGTGACTCCGGGCGATGATCCTCGCCAAAGCGAGCGGAGGCCCCAGCCGCGTTGAAATAGCGCAGGCGGACCGACCCGAGCCCGTAGGCGCCCGCGTAGGCGACCAGCGCGTGCTCGATCGCGAGCTTCGTCGCGCCGTACGGGTTTGACGGCGCCGTCGCGCAGCCCTCGTCGATCGGGCTGTGTTCCGGCGCGCCATAGACCGCAGCTGTGCTCGAAAAAACAATCGTCCGAACGCCCGTTTCGCGGGCGGCCTCCAGCAACGCCAGCCCACCGACGACGTTGTTCTGGAAGTACCGATGCGGCTCCGTCACCGACTCGCCGACGAGCGAAATGGCGGCCATGTGGACGATGGCCTCGACCCCATCCTCGCGCAGCGCCCTCGAAAGTGCCGGATCCCGCAGATCGCCTGCCACGAATTGTGCACGATCATCCACCGCAGCACGGTGCCCGGTCACGAGGCTGTCGTACACCGTGACCTCATCACCGCGGTCGCACAGCGCCTCCGTCACGACGCTCCCGATGTAGCCGGCGCCGCCGGTGACCATGACGCGCATCGAACCTGCTCCGGCCGCGAGCCTATCGCGCCAGGGGGTCGCGGAGGGGGCGGTCCTCGGGCGCGTCGAAGGCTCGTCCGGGCGGCTCGCTCGGCCTCTCGCCGGTCAAAAGGTCGTCGTGGAACGCCGCGCCAGCCCCGCGCGGGCTCGGCCACGTCAAGCTCCACGTCTACTTCCTGACCAATTCCGGCCTCAGCCCCAGCTTTTCAGCAGCCTCGCCAAACGCCCGCACGTCCCTTGCCTCCAACCGCTTCCCCTGCGCCCAGGGCGTCGCCCGGCCCACAGCCAGCGCCACCAACGGCTCCAAAAGGCAGGCGTAGACGCTGTTCCAGCCGTACCCCGCGACGAGGTGGAAAAGCCCTCCCCAGCCGTCGCGCCGCCAGCCCGCAGGCAACCGGACCGACTCCCCCGCGTACACCGCGCAACCCGGCAACGCGGCGCCTGAAAACGTGGGTGGCAACGCCACATCCACCAGTACACCTTCCGGATAGGCGCTCGGGGACAGCGTCCCGCCCGTCGTGTGCGCGCCGACCACCATGTCGCACGTCCGAACGTCCTGCGGGTCGACGACGATCTCGACCCGGCGCAGATCCTCGTCGAGCAACGTCGCGACCGCCCGGCCCACCGTCCCGCGCCCGCCAAGCACCGCGATCCGCCGAAGCTCGGGCCGGCGAGCCGCGAGCTGCTTGACCACGCCCGTCGCCGCCCAGGCCGTCGCGGCGTTGCCGGTCGTGACCGGAAGGCCACAGGCCTGCTGCAACGCCGTTCCCCGACCGGCGACAACCGAAAGCACACTTCCAAGGCCGACGAACTCCACCGGCGCAGCCTCCTGTACCGCGCGCTCCATCGCGCTCAGCGCGAGCGCCTGATCCGCGAGCAGCTCGGCGGGGAGCATCGGGACGCCGATCACGAGGCCGTCGATGCCCGCGAACGAAAGCCGTGTCAGCACGGCCACGTCGCCAAGCGCATCAGCCCGCCGAACGCCCAGCGCCACCGCGGGCCTGAACGTGCGTACCGCCATCAACCGGCGGGCAGGCTCCACAAGCGGATGAACGAGGAACGCGAACCGGGGGGTCCTCCCTCGCCCGGCGCCGCTCACCCGAGCTTCTTCGCGGCCTCGGCACGCAAGCCCACGACCACGTTGTAGAAGGTGCCAACCCGCATCAGGGTCGGGACCTCGCTCACCTTCAGCCCCACCTTGAATTCAGCACGTGGAACCTCGGGCATGTGCAAAGCGAGCTGCTCGCGTGCGCGGTCGGTCAGCACCCCGTTCACCTCGTAGCTCTCGCCGTCGGCCAGCCCCTCCTTGCTCGCGGCCTCGATCCCGCCGCGGGGAATTCGGACGTCAAACGCGCGCTCCAGCCGAAACGCGATGTCGAGAAAATCCAGGCTCTCCGCGCCGAGATCGCCGATGAGCCGGGATGAGTACCCCACCTCGTCTGCGTCGAGCCCGAGCGCCTCGGAGATGCACGACTGCACCCTGGCGAAGATGGTGGGGTCGACATCGACGGGTAGCTCGGACATCGCGGCGCTCCGGAAGGCGCCGCAGCTTACCCCACATTCGTCGGAGGTGCGGTTGCGCTCCAGGCGGCTGGCGGCGGCCCCTCAGCCCGCGTTCAGGCGGTCCAACCGGGCGACGGCGGCCTGCAGGGTCTCGTCGCGCTTGCAGAAGGCGAACCGGACGAATTGCACCTTGTTCGGGAACTCGTAGAACGCGCTCGGCGGGATCGCCGCGACGCCGAGCTGGATGAGGTGCTTGCAGAAGGCAACGTCGTCGTCAAAGGAGAACGCCCGGAAGTTGGCGAGCACGAAGTAGGTGCCCGCAGGGGCACGGACCTCGAACCCGATCCGCGCCAGCTCCTTGACGAGGTAATCCCGCTTTCGACGGTAGGAAGCCAGCAGGTCGGCATAATACTCGGGGCCGGCGCCGAGCGCTGCCGCGGCCGCGTGCTGCATCGGCGTGGACGTGCAGAACGTGACGAACTGATGCGCCGCCCGGACCGCATTGGTGAGCGGCGGAGGGGCCGCGGCCCACCCGATCTTCCAGCCCGTGAGCGAGAAGGTTTTACCAAGGCTCGACACGGTCACCGTGCGCTCCCGCATGCCGGGGAGCGTCGCGATGGGGATGTGCTGCCCGTCGTAGACCAGGTGCTCATAAACCTCGTCGGAGATGCACACCACGTCGTGTTCGATGCAGAGATCGGCGAGCTGCCGCAGCTCTTCCCGCGTGAACACCTTGCCAGTCGGGTTGTGCGGCGTGTTGAGCAGGAGGACACGCGTCCGAGCGGAGAACGCACGCCGAAGCTCGGTGATGTCAAAACGCCAGGTCGGCGGCTTGAGCGTGACGACCCGCGGCACCGCGCCCGCCATGCACACGCTCGCCCGGTAGCTGTCGTAGTACGGCTCGAACATGACGACCTCGTCGCCAACGTCACAAAGCGCGTTTATCGCCGAGAAAATTGCCTCCGTCGCCCCGGACGTCACCGTGAATTCGTCCTCTGCGCGATAGTCGAGCCCCCAGTTTCGCCGGTAGTTCGCGGAGAGTGCCGCATGAAGCGGTGGAATCCCGCTCATGCGCGCGTACTGGCCGTGCCCTGCGCGGATCGCGCCAATCGCGGCGTCCTTCACGAACTGCGGGCCGTCAAAGTCCGGAAAACCCTGGGCGAGGTTCACGGCGCCGTGCTCGTTGGCGAGCCGGGTCATCTCGGTGAAGATCGACGTGCCAAAGCCGGCGAGGCGTCGGGAGAGCAACGGGCGCATAGGTAGACTCTTAGCGCAATACCGGCGTTTTGCCGGCTTGTTTCAAAAAGCCCCCATTCAAACCGTGCTTGCGGTTTTCCCGCACACGGCTTTCCAACGGTCTTCGTGGGGCAGCTTCGGACAGGTAGACGA
>CAIMSU010000172.1 GCA_903844155.1 uncultured Pseudomonadota bacterium
CCGCTCGCGCCAGTCTCGGCGTTGATTTTTCGGCGTTCCAAGGCCACGTTCGCCGCCAGCCGCCGAGTACGGCGCCCGTCACCGAACGTGCATGGAACGCCGCGCCGGGGGGCCATTGCTCTCGCCAATCGCGCGCTTTCAGTCACGTACGAGGTGTTTGTTTGCCCAGCGCCAGCAGTGGCCCCTCCCCGCGCTAAACCCTCCCACATGCTCCTCGCCGCCTCGCTCCTCGCCCGTCTGGCCCTCGCTTCGCCGGTCGCCGCCCCCGCAACCGCGCCCGAGGCCGTCGCCGCCCAGCGCGCGACCATCGAATCCGCGCTCACGGCCGAATTGGTCCGGACCAAATCCCTGCATCTCGCGGACACGCCCGGACCCTACGCCGTGCTCTACGACGTGCTGGACGGCACCGTCGCCACCACCTTCGCCGAGTTTGGCGCGCCGGTGACGGACGACCGGCAGAACTACCGCACCCTGCGCGTGGAGGTGCGAGTCGGCGATTATGCGCTGGACTCCTCGAACTTCAACGGGTTCGGCATCCCGGAGGCGGTGACGTCGCGCACGCTGCCGGACGGGTCCTACCCCGTCGCCCCGACAGACGGCCTCGCCATCCAGCGCGAGGCCTGGCTCGCGACAGACAGCGCCTACAAGAGCGCCGTCCAACTCCTCGCCCGCAAACAAGCCGCCTTGAACGGGGATAAGACCCCGCGTGCCGACGACTGGACCAGGACCACGCCCGTCGACTACCCCCTCGAAAAACTCCCCGTCTCCGCCCCGGCCGACGGCGACCGGGTCCGCGATCTCGCGATGCACCTCTCGGCCGAGCTGGCGAAGTTTCCCGCGTTGGAGCTTGGACAAGCCGTGACCCGCGACTGGCAGGGCGCGCGGCTCGTGCTCACGAGCGAGGGCACCCGCGCGTGGCGTCCGACCGGGTACACGGTGATGCGCGTGGAGGGCACCGTCCGCTTGCCCGACGGGAGCGAGGTGACCGACAGCCGCTCCTGGGTCGTGCGTCGCCCGTCCGACCTGCCGCCAGAAGCCAGCATGATCGCCGATGTTCGGCAGATGGCGACGTGGCTATCGGCGCTGCCGACCGCGAAGAAGGAGGACGACTACCTCGGGCCCGTGCTTTTTGAGGCCCCAGCCGCCGTCGAGATGATGAGCCAGCTCCTATCAAGCGAATTGGTGGGCACGCCGCCCGCGATCGAGGACGGCGACCAGTCGTTCACGACCGGGCATGTCGCCAGCTCACGCATCGGGCGGCGGTTGCTGCCGACGGGCTGGACGATGGAGGACGACGTGGAGGACGCGCCGGAGCCGGTCCGCTACGACATCGATCAAGAGGGCGTCGCGCCGAAGCGGGTGGAGCTGGTGAAGGACGGGGTGCTGACGGACACGCTGATGTCGCGGATCCCGTCGAAGGATCGGAAGGCGTCGACGGGGCACGGGCGGTCGCTGGGGAACGCGCGGCGGGGCGGGATGCCGGGGAACGTGATCGTCACCCCGGAAAAGACTCTGTCGAAGAAGGCTTTGGAGCGACAAGCGCTGCACCTCGCGGCTGAGACCGGCCACGACTACGTCCTCGTCATCGGCGCGCTCCAGCCGCCCCCGCTGAACGCGAAGATCGACATCGCTGTGACGGGCGAGAACCAGCTCGCCGGCCTGACCCCGCCGTACGAGGCCTGGCGGCTCTACGCGGACGGGCACACGGAGCCGGTCCAGGCGCTGAACTTCAGCGGCGTGGATCGCCGGGTATTGCGGGACGTGGCCGCGGCTGGCGCGTCGACGGGCGTGACGTTGCTCGACGGTCCTCCGGGCGCGCAGCGGTTCTCCATCGGGTCGACGGGGGGAATCCCGGTGCGCTGGACGGCGCCGGCGGTGCTGGTGACGGAGATGGAGCTCTCGGGCGGGTCGGGCGGGGAGCCGCGCGCGCTCAAGGTGCGGACGACGCCGTAATCGTCAGGCCCGAACGCCTTCCCACGGCGGTCCCGAGACCCGCCACACGGGCATCCACGAGGCGAGCGGCTCCTCCATCCCCAGCACCACGCCCATCCACACGCCTGGCGGCAGGCCCCGGGAGAGCTTGCCGAGCGCGTCCGGGGCGACGGCGCCGGGGTCCGTCACCGTCTCAGCGCCCAGAATGAGCACCGCCACGGGCGCGCCCTCGGTCCGGGCGAGGCCGACGACACCGGCGGCGACCTCCTCCCACGTCGGCACCATCGTCACCCAGACACCGGCCCCTCCAACGGGCGGAAGCTCGACGAGGCCCGGCAGGACCACCACCACGCGGTGGCGCTCGGCGAGCACGGACAGCGTGGCCGTGAAGAACGCGACAGGATCCGGGGCGCGAAGGATCGCCGCCTCCGTCCAGCCCGGCCCACCCGGAAACAAGGGGGGCGCTGGGTGCGGCCGCAGGGTGGGCCGCACGGCGTAGACGCGGTCACGACGTAGGCGCAGCGCCACCACCGCTCCGCCGACCCCAAGCACCGCGAAGAGCCACGGCCAGGGCCCGAACGGCGTGTCTCCCACACCCACGAGGTGCGTGGGCGAGGCGTCTGCCTGGTTGGGCTGGCCACCACCCTGCGACGGTTGCCCGCTGCTCGCCTGCGCCGGCTGAGGGCTGGCAGGCGACGATGACGCAGTGCTGGCCTGCGAGGCCGTTGCGGCGCTGGTCTGCGACGTGGTAGCCTCCGCTGAGGCCTGACCGTCCGACGAGGACGCCGCTTGCACAGACGCCGCCTGTGCGTCCGAGGGGGCGACGGCCGCGGGTGCTGACCCCAGGGCGGGCAGCGGCGGCAGCGGGAGGTCAAACGGGTCCGAGCTGGACGTCGCGGCCTTCACGTCCACGGTCGCGTACTGGATGGGGCCGGGTCGCCAGACGATCTTGCCGACCGGGATCATCTTGCCGTCCCCGGCACGGATCGCGAGGTCCGTCGGCTCGCCGGCCACCCCGCCGGAACACGCCGGCTCGCCGTCGTTGACGAGGCGATCCGGAAACTGACCGTCGTCGTGGCAGAAGAGCTGGGCGCCGCCGCTCCCCACGTTGAGAACGGCGGCTGGCCCGGTGCCGTAGCCGGTGAGGCGGGCGAGGATGATGGGGAGGCCGGGGGCCGCGGTGGCTCCCGCGTTCACGTGCAGGGCGCCGAGGTCCTTGGACGCCTGGACGATGCCGGAGGCGACGCTGATCACCGCATCGTGGGGCGCGCCTGCATCCCAGGTCAGCACGCCCCCGTCTACCAGCCGACCGTCGACGATCGCGACCACGTCCGCCACGTCTCCGGAGACGTTCGCGGGGGTGCAGGTCCACACGCCGTCGACTGCCGTGTCCGGCGCCTTCGCAGCGTCGTTGCAGGGCTCGACCAGCGCACCGTCGCCGTCACGAACGACACCGATCACCGATGTGACGCTTCCAAGGCCGCCGACGCGCAAATTCACCGTCGCGGCATCAGCCGGGCGGGCGAGAGCGAGGAGGGCGAGGAGGACCACTGGGGAGAACCTACTTCGGCGGGGCGAAATCGGTCAAGCGCACGGGCCGGCGCGAGGACCGCGCCAAAGGCCGAGCAGCACACAGTGCCACGGCGCCGGCGGTTCTCTCCTGCAATTGTCAACGGAATATCATCGGCGCCCGCGGCGGCCTGCCGGCGAATTCCCGGCTAAGGAGGGGGGAGTACCCGTGACGAGCCCCGCACCCCAGCCCCACACGCGACGCCCGCTGCTCGACTGGCTCGGGGTCTGCACGATCTACACGCTTGGCGCGATCGTCTTCCTCTGGCCCATGCCAGCGGCCCTCACGACGAAGGTCTGGGGCGACCGCTTCGACGCCTGGACGACCCTCTGGCTCATCGACCACGTCCACCACCACCTCGCCGACGGCACGCTGCAGGCCGTGACGACGGACGTGCTCTTTCCGTTCGGCTACAACCTGTGGTCCTTCGGCCACGCGATGCTGCAGCTCATGGGCGTCGGTCTGATGTTCTGCGGCATCCCGCTGGTCCCCGCGTACAACCTGCTGCTCATCGGCGGTTTTGCGACGTCGGGGCTCGGCGCGCACCTGCTGGGACGGGCGCTCTCCAAGGACCACCTCGGCGGGTTTGTCGCCGGCATCGTTTTCGCGACGAGCCCGTACCTGTACGGCGAGGGTGCGGCGGGCTGCATCGAGCTTGTCGCGGCGGGCCTCATCCCGCTGTACGCGCTGTCGCTCGTTCGCATCGCGCGGGACCCGGGGTGGCGGACCGCGTGGCCAAGCGCGCTCTGTCTCGCCATCGTCGGCCCGTTCAACTGGTACTACACGCTTTTTGCCGGGATGCTTGGCATTGGCATCGTCGCCTGGCAGTTGGCGGAATTCCGGTGGAAGGCGGCAGGCTGGATGGTCCTCGCCATCCTCGTCGCCGGTGCGGCAGACGCGCCGCTCATCCCGCTGGTACGCCGGGAAACCCCGACACGCCCAGCGCTCTCGTCGGCGTTGTTCGAGGACGAATCGGCGTGGGACGAGAAGCAGGGGGTCTCGGACGGCAAGGTCGAGCTGAAGGACCTGACCGAGCCGCTGCTCGAAGATCACGACGCCATGCAGGTCGTGGAGAATTCCACGACGGTCGACGCGCTGGTGCGGGCCCGGTTCACGGTCAATCCGCTGCAGAGCACGCCAGGGCTGCTGGCATTCGGGGTCGGCCTGCTGGGCGCGCTCGCCTCCTGGCGCCGAGGCGCGGGCTGGTCGCTCATCGCCATCGCCGCGACCGTGCTCACGCTCGGGCCGTTCCTGCGCATCGATGAAACGCCCCCGCTCCCCAAATGGTCGGGCAGTCTGCCGTTACCGTACTACTACGCCTACCAGTACCTGCCGTTTTTCTCCAAGGCCTACCGGCCCTACCGTATCGGCGTGATCACATTGACGTGTTGCGCGGCGCTCGGCGCGGCGGGCATGGCCGTGCTCGCCACCGAGGTTCGGCGCGCCTGGCTGCAAGGCGCCACGCTGATCCTCGGCCTCGCCGCCGTCACCCAGCCGTTCTGGTCGGGCGACAAGCCGGCGCTGCGCCCGCTGACCGACGCTGCCATCCCGGACATCTACGACAAGCTGAAGGACGAACCCCCCGGCGCCGTCGTCGAGATCCCGCTGCAGTACCAGCCCCTCACCGTCGCCAACGCCCGCTTCCAGTACAACCAGATCGCGCACCGCCACCCGACCATCAACTGCAACCAGCTCATCCGTCGCACGGACCTCCTCGCCTTCCGCGACTACGTCACGAACAACGCGTTCTTATCGGCCCTCGTCGACATCGGCCGCCGCCCGACCCCCTTCGGCTTCCCCATCGCGGACGTCGCGCGCGCCCGCAAGGACGGCTTCCGCTACGTCGTCCTGCACACCACCGCCGAGGCCGACGACACGCGGCTCTCCGGCAACGAGACCAGCGCGGACCTCGTCGGCGAACCGGCCGTCGAGATGCTCCACACCGTGCTCGGCGAGCCGATCCTCACGGACGACGCCTCGCAGGTCTACCAGATCCCCGACAGCTTCCCGGACCCCTCGCTCAAGTACACCTGGACCGGCGGCGACGTCGTCAACGTCGACCTCCTCACCGACGCCAAGCGGTTCGGCCTGCCCGTCCCCTTGCCCGCCGGGGGGTCGCTCCACCTTTGGGACGGGCCCGCTCGCGAGGTGGCGTTCTGGGCACGGCCAGAGGGTGGTGACGGGCTGGTGGTGCGGATCCACGCGGCATCCGGCGATCAGGACGTCCCGGTCACGCTCATCGACCGGCACTGGCGCTGGATCTCGGTGCCGGTGACCGATAGCGGGGACGTCACCATTTCCATCGTCGCCACGACCGGCGCCGCAGAGCTGCGCATCACCAAGGTCCAGGTGTTGCGGTGAGCGTTGGCGGCCGATGAGGCGACGAAAACGCCCGGCCGCCGCGCAAGCCCTGCTCGGCGTCGGCACGGCCCTGTGCGTGCTGATCGCGGCCGAGGCGGGTCTGCGGCTGGCCGGCTTCAACGCCGCCTATCGCGTGGAGGACATCGGCTCGTGGCGCTTTGCCCCCAACCTGCATGACTTTGAGAGCCGCGGCCCGCGCGACCTGCACAGCTTCCGGGTGACCACGAACGCCGACGGCCTCCGCACCCCCCTGCCGAGGACGAAAACGCCCGGCGTCCGCCGCATCTGCGTCATGGGCGACTCCACCGTGTTCGGCTGGGGCGTCGACGACGGGGGGTCGGTCGCCGAGGGCGCGATGACCGCGCTCCCTACGAGCTTCGAGGTGCTCAACGCCGGCCAGCCGGGCTACTCCTCCACGATGGCCGCCTGGCTCTACGGCGTCGTCGTGGCCGACTACACACCCGACCTGACGATCCTGTTCCTCCCGATGCACGACACCAACCGCGTCCTCGTGAGCGACCGCGAGGTGCTCGGCGCCAGCAACGGGCCCATCGCCGACATGCGCGTGACCATCGCCCGCGAGTCGCGGATCTATTCGCTCCTGCGTGGCTGGCTCTACGAGGGCGCCGATCGCCCCTGGCTCCTGCCCGACGATGCCACCAGCGAGCCCCACGTCCCCCGCGTTTCCGACGCCGAGCGGACCGCCGATCTCGAGAGCATGGTCGCCTGGGCGGCGTCCTGGGGAGGCACGGTCGAGGTCGGATACCTCGCGTTCAAGCAGGATATCGAAGGGCCCGGCGGTGAACGCCCGACCGAGGCGTGGGCGAAGGCGTGGTCGGCCGACCATCACACGCCGCTCGTCGACCTGCGCGGGTGCTGCACCGGCCAGGCCGGCCTTGTCCTTGCCGATCAGCCCGGTCACCTCACGCACGAGGGCAACGCAGCCGTCGGCAAGGCGCTCGCGGACGTGATCCTCGCGCAGGCCGGCCCGTGAGCCGGACGAGGGCGCGTCGCCGAAGGACAGGGGGGCCGAGCGTGGCGCCGGTGCTCGTGGGGCTGGTCTTCGGCGCGGTCGGCGGGTGGTTGGGCGCCCCGTGGCTCGCGAGCCATCTCGGGCCACCCGTGGCGTTGGACCGGGGGAAATGGACGGTGCTGGTGCCGGGGCGGAAGGAGGGGATCGCGAGCAGCGCGGGCCTCGGCGGGTCGGGCGTCGTGGACGGGGAGCTGGTGCTGGTGACGCGCGCGTTCGGGCGGTCGGACATCCTCGTGCCAGCGGGGGAGCCGCGGGTGGGCGAGGTCGACATCGGGCTGGCGCCGAGCAGCGGGACGATCGTGCTGAACGTGCGGGGCGAGGGCGGGGAGGTGCGGAAGGCCGTCGAGGTGGGCCCGGAGGGCTGGCGGACGTCGCCGGGCGAGGCATGGAAGGCGCCGACCGCGACGGGACCGTTCGCGATCGTGTTCGGCGCGACCGGCATGACGGTCGACGGGGTCGCCACGGGGAGCACCATCAACCCGGGGCGGATCGAGGTGATGCCGGGGACGGGGTCGCCGGCGATCACGGCGCTGCGGCTGGTCGGACCGGACGGGGCGGTCGTGGCCGACGAGGCCTTCGGGCCCGCCGACCCGGAGACGTCCGCGCGGGCGACGAGCGGGGTGGGAGGGGCGGTCTTCGGAGCGCTGGCTGGCGCGCTCGCGCGGGCAGGGATCGGCGGGGTCGTGGAGCTTTTCGTGATGGCGCTTTGGCCGACGCTCGTGCTGCTCACGCCCTACGCCACGTGGCGGTCGCTCACGGAGCGGCTGTACCTGGCAGACGCGTCGCCCTCGGACCTCCGCAGCTTCGCTTTTGCCTGCTCCCTCGCCCCGTTGCTCGGCTCGGCCGTGCTGGCGACCGGCCTCCTCGCCACGCCCGACGCGGCGCGCCAGACCGGCGCTGACGGCCGACGGGCGCGGGCCTGGGCGATCGGCCTGGCCCTCGTCGCCAGCGTTGTGGCCTCGCGCGACCTCGTCGGCCCCGGCTGGCTGACGGTGCTGCCCGGGGTTGGCTTTCTGCTTTGGCCGGTGGCAATGGCTCGACTGACCGGACGCCCGCTGCAGCCCGCGCGGGACCTGCCAGCGCTCGCCGCGGTCGCGGTCGGCGGTTGGGGCTACGGCCTGCTCCCGGCGGCGTTCTGGCGGCTCCTCGGCCTGCTGGCGGACGCCCCAACGCTGGTCCGGAGCGGCGCTGCGGCCGGGACCTGGGGGTTTGCGATCACCGTGCTTGCCGGGCTGCTCGGTACGGAGACGGCCGTGCGCACCTCGTTCCTCGGGAAGGCGTGGGACCCCGTCACCCTGGCCGGCGCCTCGCTGGATGCCATCGACCAGCCGCACACCGCGTTTGTGCCGTTCTGGACAGGCGATTGCGACGGGACGGGCCCGAGGCGCGTGGTGTACACCTTCGGCGGGTCCTCGGCTGGCGGCGCCTACCAGTTCCGGAACGAGCCGGAGGCGTTCTTCCCGGCGCGCTTGCACACGCTCCTGTGCGCTACGGGCGCCTCGGTCAGCTCGCGAAACTACGGCGAGAGCGGGCGCGACAGCTTTGACGCCGCCAACGCCGCGACGGCGCTCTTTGCCGACGCCTCGCCCGCCCTCACCATCGTCTACACCGGCGTGAACGATCTGCTCACCGCCGACCACCCCTACTCACGCCGCGAGATGGCCGCCCGGCGCGCTGCGATGGGCACCGCGACGACCACGCTCGACGCCATCGGCTCCTCCAGTCGCACCCTGACCGGCCTCTCCCTCCTCCTACGCCCGCCCGCCGACTCACCAAAGCTCGTCGCGGCCGTGCCCGTCGACGACGCCGAGGCCAACCTCCGCACCATCATCGCGGCGACCACCGCGCACGGCGGCCACGTCCTGCTCGTCCCGGAGTACGCCGCCGCCACCGTCGCCGGCACGCTGAAGCCCTACTTTGACATGGAGCGACGCGTCGCAAGTACGGTTGCAGGCGCCGAATTCGTCGACATCTACCCCGGCTTGGACGCCGCAGGAGGCGCCAGCTTGCTCGCCGATCGCAACCACCTCACGCGCGAGGGGTGCGGGGTGCTGGCGGGGATCCTCGCACCGGAGGCTCTGAAAGGTCTCGGCGTGACGGTCGGCGGCGGATCGCGTTCCGGCGGTCATGATTTTTCATCGGTGCCCCCCGCGACCCCTCCCGGACCGGACGGCCGGACGGGCGCGCAATAACGGGCGGGCGGAGATGTCCCCCATGCCCGAGCTCGAGTCCGAGTTGAAGCACGCCGCCGAGCAGCTCCGCGGCGTGCGAACCGAGGTCGCGAAGGTGATCGTCGGCCAGAAGTACATGGTCGAACGCCTGCTTGTCGCGCTACTGGCAGACGGCCACGTCTTGCTGGAGGGCGTGCCTGGCCTCGCCAAGACGACGGCCGTCAAGGCGCTGGCGAGCGCGATGCAAGCGCAGTTTGCACGCGTGCAGTTCACGCCCGACCTGCTCCCGGCAGACGTGCTCGGCGGCCAGATCTACAACCCGCGCGAAGGCACCTTCACGGTGCGCAAGGGGCCGATCTTCGCCAACCTCGTCCTCGCCGACGAGATCAACCGCGCGCCCGCCAAGGTCCAGTCAGCGCTCCTGGAAGCGATGCAGGAGCGGCAGGTCACGCTCGCGGACGAGACGTTCCCGTTGCCGCTGCCGTTCCTGGTGCTGGCGACGCAGAACCCGATCGAGCAGGAAGGCACCTACCCCCTGCCAGAAGCGCAGGTCGACCGCTTCCTCATGAAGCTCGTCGTGGGCTACCCATCGCGTGACGAGGAGCGCGAGATCCTCTTCCGCGCCACGCGTGCGCCCGAGATCCCGAACCCCGTCCTCACGCCCACCGCCCTCGCCCGCATGCAGCGGCTCTGCGGCCAGATCACGCTCAAGCCGGTGCTCGCGGACTACATCGTCTCGCTCGTCCACACGACGCGGCAGGCCGGCAGCATCTCCCCGCAGATGGCGCGGTACATCCAGTACGGCGCCTCCCCGCGCGCCACCCTCGCGCTCGCCTCCTGCGCGCGCGCCTGGGCCATGCTGGACGGCCGTGACTTCGCGACGCCGGACGACGTCAAGGACATCGCCCCGGACGTGCTGCGCCACCGCATCACGCTAGCCTACGAGGCCGAGGCCGAGGGGGTGACGGCAGACATGGTGATCAAGGAGATTTTGGCGAAGGTGAAGACCCCTTGAACCGGATCCTCGTGATCCCGGGCACCCGCGCCCGATGAACGCTGCTTGCTGGCTTGGCGGCGCGGGGCGCCGCCCGCTGGCCTCGCCCAGCCAACACCGGCCCCTTCGGTCCGGTGTTGGCTGTTTATTCTCGTCGCGCCTTGGCTTTCGAGCAACTGCGCGTGTTCGTGACCTCTCTTGACCCGTCCACACCTGCGCAGGTTCCGGCGAGCGCGACCGCTGCTGACCGCGTCGAAGGCACGCTTCGTGCAGGGCACGAAGTCGCGCCTTCGACTTGGCCAACCATCACCCCCCCATCGGAAACCGCGTCGCCAATACCTGCTCCCCCTCCCGAAAGATCAGCCAACCCGCCCCGAGCGAGGGCCAGCGCTGATCGCCCGGCCGGTCGATGACGGTGCCGTCGGAGCAGCGGATGTCGATGCCTGCGGCGGTCCCGAGCCGGCGCCGGTCTTCCCAGCAGGCGTACTGGCCATCGGCCGTCACCGCAAGGCCCGCTTCGAACCCTGTGTACGCCGGGAACGTCGCCACCGTCCCCGTCCGCACATCCCGGCAAACAACGCTGTCCCCGTCCACCCACCACGCGTAGTGCCCCCCGCCGACAACGCCGTGCTGGTCGCCCTTCCCGCCAGCCAGCACCGTCGGCACGCCCGCTTGCGTCGCCCCACCCGCCGCCACCTGGACGATCCAGACGTCCGCGCCGGTGTCGGCCGACCGCTCGGTCCACGCCGCCCACCCATCCCCGAGCGCGACCGATTCGCCGGGCAGCGGGTGCGCCGCAAAGCGCGGCCAGGTGTGAACGGCAAGGTCGATGAGGTCGATGTGATCGGCGTACGCGACCGCAGCGCGCCACGGCGAGCACCCCGCGCACCCCGCTGTCGCGACTCGCGCGAGCGCAGGCGGCGAGACCCCTTCAAACGGCACCATCAGCGGATCCTCGCCCTGAAGCCCGCCGCGCGAGGCGCCCGGCAGCACCCAGCCGCCTGGGGGGCGTCCCGGCGCCCACGCCCAGCCATCGGCTAGCCCCGGCGACGTCACCGCGTCGCTGAGCGTGACCACGCGCCCATCCTCGAGGGAAACGGCCACGTTGACCTTGTCGTCACTGACGCACCCGATGACCCAGGCACCCGCGAGCGCGGGGTACCGATCGTCGGCGCAGCGGTTCGCGCGCACGGTGGCGATGGGCCGGACGTCGGCGTAGCCTGGAGACGGCTCCGACAGCGCGCTGCCCGCCAAACCCGCCTACTTCGCCGCCGTGTCCGCGGTCCCGCAGCACGTGGCGGTGAACTTGACCGAGTCGGTCGAGACCGCGCCGGTGCAGTCCGTCACGTCGAGCTTGAAGGTCGTCGTGGTGTCGTCGCAGACACCGGGCTCGCTCGGCGAGATCTTCTTCAGCGTCACGCTGGTGGTGAGCGACGTGGGGTCGTCGATCGTCGCATCGCCGCTGGAGACGGTCCAGAGGATGGTGACGGGGTCGCCGTCCGGGTCGGAGACGGAGGCGTCCGCGCCGAGGGTCACGACCTGGTCCGTGCACTGGTCGCAGTCATACACGTAGCCGCTGGGCGAGCAGGTCGCCGAGCCGGCGCTGATGGCCTGATCCGCGCCGGCGTTGATGACCGGGCGCGTGTTCGTGGTGCGATCGGCCGCGACGACGGTCATGGTGTCCGGCACGGACCAGTTGCTACCGTCGTACACCGCGCAGGAGAACACGTAGGTCCCGGCCTGATCGGCGTAGAAGGTCGGCTTGGCCGCGAACTTGTCGGACAGCGTGTCGGTCGATGTCGTCGAAATGCTCGGCTTGGATTGCAGCGTCCACTGGTAGGTCAGCGGGTCACCGTTCGGGTCCGAGGAGCCGGAGCAGTCGAGCGTGAGCGTGGTGCAGTCCTGATCGAGGAGCTGGTCAGGGCCGGCGTTGGCGGTCGGCGCTTGATCGGCCGAGGTGCCCGTGACGGTGATCTCATCCGCATTTGAGGTGGTCAGCCCGTTGTTCACGACGAGCGCGAGAATGTAGGTACCCTTCGCGTCCACGTTGAGCGTGGGCGTCGCCGAGGTCGGGTCGCTCACCCCGGTGTCGGTCGAGTTCGTGGGCTTGTCGACGATGGTCCACGAATAGGTGAGCGAGCGCCCGAGCGGATCGTAGCTGCCCGCGCCCGTGAGCGAGGCGGTGCTGCCGACGGCAACCGAGGCGTCCGGGCCGGCGTTGGCGACCGGCACGCTCGTCGGCTCGGCTGCGGTGATGACGACGTAGTCCGCCGCGGATGAGGCGCCCGACGTGTCCGACACGATGAGGGACAGCACGTAGGTGCCGACCTTGTCCGGCTGGAACGTGGTCGTGTCCGCCGTGGTGGCGTGATTGCGCGACAGGTGCGACGCCGCCATCGCGGAGCCATCGGGCACGTGGAAGAAGTCCCAGTTGTACGTCAACGCGTCGCCGTCCGGGTCCACCGAGCCGGTGCCGTTCAGCGTGATCATCGCGTCCGCCGGCTGGGTCTGGTCGGGGCCAGCGTTGGCGGTCGGCGCGTGGTTGGACGGGTTCACGGTCACCGGCGCGGAGTCGGCCGCGCCCTTGCCGGAATTGCACGCGACAATGGAGAGGATCGCCGTTGAGCCCAGGGCGAACGCCAGGTTGTGATTGATGCGCATGTTCGCTCCGCCTAGGGTGAGTAAGTGCCAGTGCAGGTGTAGGTCACGGTGACCGAATCGGTGGTCGTGTCCGCGCAGTCGCTGACCGCCAGCCCCACGGTCCAGGACTTGGTCTCAGCCACGTTGCGCTCCGCGGGGAACGACGGGGCGATGACGCGCGTCTTCGCGCTGTTCGGGCTCTCGATCGCCAACGTGCCCGTGGACTCGGTCCAGTCAAACTGGAGGGTGTCACCGTCCACCGGATCGTCGGACGCCGTGCCGTCCAGCGTCGCGTCGTCGGACGGGCAATCGTCGCAGGTGAACGTGTAGGAGGCGGTGGTGCAGTCCGGGTCGTGCGAGATGGTCTGGTCGCTGCCGGCGTTGGCGATCGGGGGCGAGTTGTCGGCGACATCGTGGAACGTGAGCACGACCACGTCGGGTGCCGAGACCTGCGTGCCGTCGTTCACCTGAAGCTCGAACGTGTAGTCGCCCGGGATGTCCCACGCGAAGGTGGGGTTCGGCAAGGTCGCGTCGTTGAAGCTGGACTGGCTGGACGTCGAGCCAGCCGGCACCGACACCACGGTCCACGCGTAGGTGATCGGCGCGCCCTCGGGGTCGTAGCTGCCGTACCCGTCCAGCGCGTAGTGGTGCTCGGTGCAGGGCGAGAGCGCCTTGGACGTGCCCGCGTCCGCCACGGGCGGCAGGTTGCCCGAGCCGACCTTGATGGAGCAGTACGCGGGGTCCGACCAGCTCTCACCATCGCTCACCGCGAGCGCCACGATGTAGACGCCGGCCATGTCCGGCACGAACGAAGCGTGGGCCGAGGAGGCGTTGTAGACGTCCGAGCTGCCCATCGTGTCGCCGTCCGGCGTCGAAGAGAGCGTCCAGGCGTACTTCAGCGCTGCGCCTTCGGGGTCCGACGAGGCAGATCCGTCAAGGTCAACCCGTGCGCTCACGTCCGCAGACTGGTCGCCACCGCAGTTGGCGATGGGCTTGGCGGACGTCGAGGACACGGTCACGACCACGAGGGAGGCCGCGGAGACGTTTCCCGAGGCGTCCGAGACGGTGAGTGAGAAGACGTAGGACCCCACAGCGTCCGGCGTGAAGCTCGGCTGGGCGGGGTTGATGATCGAGAGGCTGCTCGACGTGATGTTCGAGTCCGTGGGGGCGGACATCACGTCCCAGGAGTAGGTCGGCGTCGACCCGTCGCACACCGTGCTGGCCGACCCGTCGAGCGTGTACTTGACGCCCTTGCTGCCGGTGCCGGAAACCCCGGCGTTCGCGACCGGCCCGGTGCAGGCGGCGGGCGTGTTGGTGTCGTGGTTCAACTTGTCGGTCGAGCCGGTGCAGCTCACGAACGCGGGAAGGGCCGCCAGCACGAGCAGCGGTGCGAGTCCGGCGAGGGGGCGGGCGAGGAGGTTCATCGGTTCGACTCCGAGGGGTCGGAAGGAGGGCATGCGCGACTGTGCGTAGCGTGTGCCTGAGTAAGACGCACTACTTTACGAATGATGACCCCTTCCCGTCAACCCCTTCCTGACATTCGACGACACGGTTTCTTGCACCCGGCCTGTCACACCCTGGTCGTGCTTGGCGTTGTAGGCTTGTTTCCGGTCGCATCGCGCGCCGAGGGATTCGGGCCGGCGCACGGGGCCGACGATGGGTGGCTGCCGTCGGCCGCGGCGGACGATGGCGCGGGGGCGTGGAGCGCGGGCGCGGGCGCGGTCTACATGCCCGGCTACGTGCCCCCGTTCCGTGCCGGCGCGCGCGATCGGCTCGCCTACGGCGTCGGCGGACGGTGGCGTCCAGCCGCGCGCGTCGAGGTGTCGCTCGGCTTCGACGGCCTCTGGGATCATGACGCCAGCGGCGACGCCAGCGGCCCCGGCGACGTGCGCGTCGGCACCGTCGTGACCCTGTTCTCGCCCGGCGCACTCCGAATCGGGCTCGGCTGGTCGGCCAAATTCCCGGATGCGAGGGACGAAAACCAGCTCGGCACGGACGAGACGGATGTGACCTTCGGCGGCTCGGCCGACTGGCACTCCGGCCCCTGGCGCGCGGTGGCGGGCGTGGGGCTCGGGATCTGGGGAAACCCCCTGCGCTTCGCGAACCAGGATGACGTTCCCGAGCTTCGTGTTGCAGGATCCTGGACCTCCCGGATCGCCGACCTCGGGGTCACCGTGAACGGCGACGTCGAAACGTCGCGCAACCCAGCGCGGTGGGTCGCGGGTGGCTGGGTGCGCCACGACTTTCCCGTCGGCGCGTCTTTCGCCTGGATCGAAGCCGCTGGGGGCGCGGGCCTGAGCCCCGCTGCACCGGACGCAATCGCCGCCCTCTCCTTCGGGTTTGGCCAGCCACCGACGGCCGCCGATCCCGGCGCTCGGCACACCTCGCACCGGCCTCGGCGCTGATTTTTCGCCGTTCCCAGGCCACGAACCCCGCCAGCCGGCGAATACGCCGCCTGTCACGGTTCGTGCGAGGAACGCCGCGCTGGGGGCCAATCCGATTCCCCAACCACGCAATTTCAAGGGGATACAGACGCCATGTTTGCCGAGCACACGGATTGGCCCGCCGATCCTGGCGCTCGCTACCGCTCGCGCCAGTCTCGGCGTTGATTTTTCGGCGTTCCAAGGCCACGTTCGCCGCCAGCCGCCGAAGACGGCAG
>CAIMSU010000173.1 GCA_903844155.1 uncultured Pseudomonadota bacterium
CGAGTGGTCCGAGCTTTCCGCCCGGATGCTCCACGTTCTACGCCCCGATGTAGACCTCATGCTCGCCCCGTTCGAGCGGTGGGTCCGCGAGAAGGGTGCCGCAGCTTCCGGACGGCTCGGGCTGGTCGTGTCGAACCCGCCCTACGGCATCCGGGGCGCGTCCATCGCCGAAGATCCGGATCGCGCGTACCGCGAGCGCATGGCGTATCACTACTTCCTACGCCGCGGATTGGACCTCCTCGCCCCCGACGGGCTCGGCGTGTTCCTCGTCCCCGGCGGGTTCCTGACCTCGCGCACGAGCCAGTTCGTCGCCCTGCGCGAAAAGGTGCTCAAGCGGCACCACCTCGCCGCTGCCTACCGGCTCCCCAGCATCAACGAGAAGCGCCGCGAGGCCATCTTCCCCGGCGCGATGCTCGTCACCGATCTGCTGTTCTTCCGCGCCCGAGGCGGGCAGTTGGACGCCATCGACTCCGCCGACGACGGCATCGTCGCAGGCGGCTACTTCAAGGAGTACCCGCGCCACATCCTCGGCCGCGAAGTCGGCGATGACCGGGGCGAGGACGACCAGACAGCCAAGCCCCGCTGGGGCTACCAGGTGCAGGGCGAGTTCACCGGCCTGCCCGATCTCGTCGAGCGGCCGATCTGCGGCGACTGCACGATCATCGCGTTTCCGGCTCGCCAGGCCGCCGATCCCGCGAGCCAGGGCAGCGGTCGCGTCGGGGTCACCCGCGTCACCGAGGCCGACATCACCGATCTGCCCCGCGAGCTCGCGTCGGCGGTCCTGCTGGGCTTGCGCGTCGACAGGTACCTCGCGCTGGTCGCGGCCGAGAACGCCGAGGAGCCGCCGATGCTCTGGCCCGAGCTCAACACCGGCCTGACGGCGTGGCACACGACCAACGGCAACCCGCACGCCATCATCGATCTCGTCAAGCTGGCCCGCGCCGGCAACACCGGGGCCGAGCGGTTCCTGTCCGCGTTCGACCGGGCCGGGCACCTGATCGAGGGCCTGCGTCGCAAGCCGCCCGCCATCGAGCCGAGGTTCACCGGCCGCGCTGACGACGTGGTGGCGCAGGCCGAGCACCTCTACCGGCACGCGCGGATGCTCTCGCTCCGTGAGCTCCTCGACTACCACGCCGGTCTCGGCGGACCGTTTGCCCCCGACCAGGTGCGCGCCAGAGTGCTCGCCGCTGGCTGGTGCCTCGACGGGGACGGCTGGAGCGAGCTGTTCCCGGCCGACGTGTACCTGTCCGGGTCGCTCTGGCCCAAGATGGACCGGGCTATGGCGCGTCCCGACGACGCACAGGCCAAGGCGCAAGTCGCCCGTCTGCTCGACGTCATCAAGCCCGCGATCTTCGACGACATCGAGGGCGTCAGCGCCCGCCAGGGTTGGCTCCCGCTCGACCTCGTCGCCCAGTGGGTCAACGCGACCTACACCGGCTACGACGACGTCACGTTCGTGCGCCAGGGCGGGCTGCTGGCCCCGAAGGGCTGGCAGTACGACGAGATGTCGAAGAAGGACGCCGCGGGCGACATGCACCCCGAGGTGATGCTCATCCTCGGCTGGATCAACCACGACAAGACGATGTTCACGCCGTCCAAGAAGTTCGACGACGACAACGAGAAGGACATCGACAAGATCCGCATGAAGAAGGCGGCCGAGTGGGACGCCAGCTTCAAGGGATGGGCGGGTGCCACGCCCGAGCGGCGGCTCGCCATCGAGCACGCCTACAACCGGCAATTCCGGGGCTACGTCGCCCCGAGCTACACGGCCGAGCCTCTCGCCGTCGCACGGTGGACGCGCGGTCGCGGACACCGCGCCGCCTCCGAGCTGCGACCGGGCGAGCGCGCCGTGCGCCTCGATCCCCACCAGGTCGCCGGAGCACGCCGCATCCTCGCCAACCGTGGCGGATTGCTGGCATTCGACGTCGGCGTCGGCAAGACGTACACGGGCCTCGCCGTGCTCGCCCGCGCCCGTCAGGAGGGCTGGTGCAAGCGGCCCGTTGTGTTGGTCCCCAACTCCATCGTCTGGAAGTGGTACGACGACTTCGCCACGGCGCTCCCCGACTATCGGGTGGCCGTGATCGGCTCGAAGAAGAAGACCATCAGCCGCGGTGACCGGAAGGGCCTCGCGACGAGTGAGACGGACTCCCCCCAAGAGCGCGCCGAGAAGTGGACGCGGTTCCAGGCGGGCGAGTATGACGCCGTGCTGCTCAGCTATACGGCGCTGGGCCGGACGCGCATGAACGAGAAGGCCGTGCGCGCCTATGCGGAGAAGACCGAGGCGATCCAGCGCGAGGTCGCGTTGCGTCGCCGGAACGCCGCGAAGCGCAAAAAGCTGTCGGAGCGCGATGAGGCGATCTTGCGTGAGGGCATCAGCGCGTGGGTGGCGCAGCAGATGGAGCTGGCCGAGGGTTGGGACTACGACCCGGGCATTGCTTGGGACGACATTGGCGTCGATCTTTTGATTGTCGATGAGGCACAAAACTACAAAAATCTGTATTTGCCCGAGGATCGTGAGGGTGGCGTGCCACGCTTCATGGGTAATCCGGGCGACGGGTCCAAGCGTGCATGGCAGCTCGACTTTCGCTGCGCTGCGGTCCGCAAGAAGACGGGCGGCACGGGCGTGGTCCTACTGTCGGCGACTCCCGCGAAGAATTCGCCACTCGAATTCTACAACCTGATCCAGTACGTCGATCCCGAGGCCTGGCGGCGCATGGGCATCCGCGACCCCGAGCAGTTCATTGACCGGTACCTCCGCATCGAGATCAAGCCCGTCGTCACGCCGACGATGGAAGTCGAGGAGCGCGGCGCCGTCGTCGGGTTCCAGAACCTGCACGAACTGCGCGACACCATCCTCCGCTACGGCGAATTCAAGACCGCCGAGGACGTCGGCCTCAAGCTCCCCGAGCCCAAGGTCGAGATGGTGGAGGTAGACATGGATGCTGCGCAAGACGCAAAATACGACAGATACGTCCGGGAGATCGAGGCCGCGCTGAAGAGTGACGACCCGAGCCAGAAAGCGAAGATCCTTGGCTTGCTCGCCCGGATGGCGCTCGTCGCCGTCCACGCGCAGCTGGACGAGGGCTACGGCTGGAAGAACGCCGACCAGGTGAGCGACCCAAGCTCGCCCAAGTTTGACGCGCTGGCCGAGCGCGTGCTCGCCAACCGGACGTGCGGCCACATCGTGTTTGTGGACAACGTCGCGGCTCACCGCTGGGTCAAGATGACGCTCGTGAATGCGGGCATAGCGGCCGACCGGATCGGCGTGCTCAACGCCGAGGTCGCGCCCAACGCTGCCGACCGCCAACGCATCGCCAAGGAGTTCAACGGCGAGCCCGAGAGCGAGACGAAGCCCAAGTTCGACGTCGTGATCGCCAATGCCGTGGCTTACGAGGGTATCGACCTCCAGACGCGCACCTGTGCGATCCACCACCTCGATCTTCCATGGGAACCGGCGACCCTCCAGCAGCGGAACGGACGTGGGGTGCGGCAGGGCAACACCCTGTCGGCCATCTCGATCTACTACTACTTTGCGCGAAGAAGCCAGGATGGACTTCGGTTCAACCTGATTCAGGGCAAGAGGGGGTGGATGACGCAACTGCTGAAATCCCAGGACAGGGACACGAACAACCCGGGCGCACAAATGGACATGGGACCTGAAGAAATCCTGCTGTTGATCAGCCGGAACCCCGAGCAGACCCGCGCTCGCCTCGAAGCCGTCCGCGCCCAGCGCGAGGCCGAGGCCAAGAAGAAGATCGCCGCCGAGGCGTCGAAACTGCTCCGCGCCATCAACGCCCGCTTCCGCAACGCCGAGCGCACCCGCGACGGCACCGAAGCCGCCCGCCTGCGGGGGGAGGCCGAGGAGCGGCTCAAGCACCTGTCCCGCGTCAACGTCGAGGCGTGGCCGTGGGCCGCGACCGCGAGCGTCGTGCGCGACCGGCCGGTGCTGGTCGTCGAGGGCGGCGGCCCCGTCTACGAGGGCCTCCGCGCGGGCATCCCGAGCGCATGGAACGCCTCGCGGATCGACTTCATCGAGTTCGGGAAGGTCACGAAGGACGGGCAGATCGCGCAGCGTGGCGCCGGAGAAGGAGCGTGGAAGCTCACCAAGTCCGACGATTCCAAGTTCAGCGCGCTCAAGCCGGAGAACTACGGCGCCAGCTTTCCGGCCGACGAGGAGGCCGCGACCGTGCGCGCCGTCGCGCAGCTCGCCAACGACAAGCTCCGGTACTCGGGCGACTGGCCCGGTCAGGGCTGGCAGCACGCGCCGGACTCCTGGGTCGAACGGACCTGGCCGCAGGTGGCTGATGTAGTCATCGGGGGCCTGGCCAAGGTGTCGTACTACAACGCCCAGGCGCAGAAGATCCCGGTGGTGTCCCCGGCGGGACTGCGGGTGGTGAACGCCGGGGCTGCGGCTGGGACGGCGGGGGTGGACGTGATCCCGCCGACCGAGGCAGGGTGGTCGGCGTTCATCGACGCTGCGCCGGGGTCAGGGGTGAAGTTTGGGGAGCTGGCGGAGGCGGGGAGGTGGTGGTGGGGGAGGACGATCCCGCGGAATTTGCTTTCGGGCGAGGCGGACGATGAGGACGTCGAGCGGGGCGCGCTGCCGTTCGGCGGTGGCGTGGGGGTGGCGCGATGACCGGACCTGTTCCGTCATGGCGTGGAAACAGCGCCTCCCTACCCGCACAACCTCACGAAGGTGACGGTGCAGCTGACGTGATCGGGGCCGGTGCTGGTATCGCCCTCGTTGACGTGGATCTCGCAGGCCGAGATGGTGTCAACCTCCGCGCTGATCTCGTCCTCGGCGACCGTGGTGCAAACGGCTTCGCACGTCGCGTCGTCGACCGCCTCCGGATCGGTCACCCCAGCCGCGTCGAGCTGGTCTTGTGTGGCGTCTGCGTTGATGTCGTTCGATTCAGGATCGGGACAAGCCGCCGGAGGGTCGATGACGCAGCCCACGAGCCCGAGGCAGAGACACGCGGGGAGCATCAGAGATGTCAGGTGAGCGGGCATCGGTTGTACCTCTCCCGCACTGTACGCCGCTCACAGGCGGTTTGTGACCGGGGGGCCGCATGAGCCGCAACAACACCCCGCTCCTGCTTGGCGCAGGCGCACTCGGCCTCCTCGTCCTGGCCGCCGCGGCCACATCGCCGTCGGCGCGAAAGGCCGCGCAAGAGACCGCTAACGCCGCCGGAAAGGCCGCAAAGAAACTGGAGGAGAAAGTGGAAGACCTCATCACCGACTGGATCCCGACCCTCCTCCGCAAGACCAGCGAGCACGAGGGCAGCTACTGGTCCGTGCAGGCGAACCTCGACGGCAACGGTGTGAGCTACGGCATCCTCCAGTGGACACAGAAGTCGGGATCGCTCGGCCGACTGCTCCGCCAGATGGCCGCCGCTGATCCTGTCGCGTTCGGGCGCTTCTTCGGGGCGGGCTGGGCACGACTGCTCGACGTGACCGGGCGAGGCTCGCTGGAGTCCATCGACGGCGCGCTCCTGTGGTCCGAGCCGTGGGCCTCGCGGTTCGCAACCGCTGGGCGTTGGCCGGCGTTCCAGCAGGTTCAAGCTCGCGTCGCCGCCGAGTCCGAGTACATGACCGGCGCGGTCGAGATCGCTCGGCTTCTCGGCGTCAGCACAGAGCGGGCGATGGTCCTGCTCTACAACCGCACGGTGCAGCAGGGTCCGGCGGGCGCGCTCGGCCCTGCGAAACGGCTCCTTGCCTGGTACGCGGCGGACCCGAAACGCCGACCCGCCGCTGTCAACGACGTGCTCGCGCAGTACGCCTGGATGTGCGCGGCGAAGTTTCGTCGCACCTCCGCGCCCGAGCGTCGCAACTACAACGACGACGGGAACATCTGGTGGTCACCGGTCCCAACCGAGTGGTCGGAGCTGGGCGTCGGGGCCTACAACGTGCGCCAGGTCGCCGTCTCCGGCGTCTGGCATGCCGTCACCGGGCCGCCGTCGGCTCCGTGGAGCCTGTACGACCTCATCGTCAAAAGGTCGAGCAACATCCTGACCGACCCTCTCTTGCGCGACGCGCCCGTGGACCTCGATGTCCAGCGCGCCGTCGCCTGACCCGTCCCCCCGCCCGTCAACCGCCAACGTCCGCCCCAAGGAAATCCGCCATGGACCTCTCAAAGATCAACCTCCCCGCCTGGCTCCCCAGCACCGTCCGCAAGCTCATGAACCTCGCCGAGGAGGTCTTCGGACCCGGCACCGGCGCTACGAAGAAGGCGTGGGTGCGGCAGGCGCTGCTCGACGCCGCGAAGAGCGTCGACATCGCCGTCATCCCGAACTGGATCGAGAACCCCGCGAAGGAACTGCTCGTTGACTTCATCATCGAGGTGATCTGGGGGCTGCACTTCCGGCCCCATGACTTCAGCGACGCGATCGCACGCGCGACGCGGGGTGGGTGATGGGAAAGGTCATCTCCCTGCCGCCGGCGGGTTCCGTGCGTCGGTCGAAGCGGTCCCGGGCTGCGCCCGGTCCTGTCGAACCCACGCTCGGCCCCGTGCATGACGATGTCGGCGAGCCGCCCGAGCTCGACCTCCGCGACGTTCACCTGCCGCGGTGGCTGATGCCGCTCATCCGCGACCAGATGACCGTCGCCGAGCAGCGGCACCCGCGCAACTCGGGGTGGATGAAAAAGTCGTGGGTCAGCAGCTCGGTCGAGCACTTCCTCTTCCAACGCGAGTTGGAAGGCCAGCCGTTGGCGCTCCCGCCTGAGCCGTATCGGCGCGGCCTGATCGACATCCTGATCGAGAGCGTCTGGGCGCTGGAGTTTCGGGTGCCGCGCGTGCGAGCGGCGCTCCAGTCCAGCGGGTCCACTGCCCTGAGCGAGGCCCTCCGCGGAGCGCACATCCGCGAATGAGCCCTGCCTGTCCAGCTCGGCTGCCAAACTCGTCTCCGGCGTTGAGCGACGGGGGACTCCGACCCTCGCTCGGCGGGCGGGATTGGGGGCTTTCTGGACTACGCGAAGCGGAGACCGGCCAGCCACACCTTGCCCGCCGGAGCCGTCACCCGGACTGGGTGCAGTTCGATCGCGCCGATTCTCTTTTTCGGAAAGACCTCCTTCAGGCTGGAAATCACCTCCCCCTCGTTCTCGAAACGGATGGCGAGCACCAACAGCCACCCGCTCGCCACGTCGTCCCACCCGGCGGTGGCCTCAAGAGCGTGAGCATCCTTTACCAGCTTGGGCATCTGGTCTCTCAGAGACCACCCGCGGTCAAGCAGCTTCAGCTCGATCAAGTGCCCGCTCGTGTCAGGTCCTCCGCGCTTCACGGCGAGGTCGATTCGCTTCGCCCCGCTGCCAGTCCGGCGCGAGTACGTGAGTCGCCGGTCGGTCACCTCCACCGTGCATTCCATGGAGAGTTCGGCACCGTCTGTGTTGGCCGCGTCCCATCCCGGGTCTCGGCTCCAGGGCAGACCGGCGAAGCCCGCAACGAGCGTCCCAAGCCACCAGCCCTCGAAGAGGTTTCTGGTCTGAATCAGCGTGCTCAGGCCCCCACAGGTGTCCTCGGACAGCTGTGTGATCGCCAAGACGGCCGGTACAACATCGGGTACACCAAGGAACTTCTTCGACATTTCGGCGCTGTAACGCATGTCAGCCCACACCAGCCGTCATGACCGTCCTCGACCTCTTCGCCGGAGCCGGCGGCGCAGCCCTCGGCCTGCACGCCGCCGGGTTCGACCACGTCGCCTGCGTCGAACGTGACCCTTCGGCCGCTGCGACGCTCCGAGCGGCAGGCTTCCCCGCCGTCGAAGCCGACGTGCGCGACCTCGACTACGCCGCTCTGGCCGGGACCATCGACGTGTTGTGGGCGTCCCCGCCGTGTCAGGCGTGGTCGGGGCTGGGCCTTCGCGAGGGCGCGGCTGACCGCGAGCGGAACGGCTGGCCGTGGACCCTCGACGTCATCGAGCAGGTCCGTCCGACGTGGGCCATCCTCGAGAACGTGGCGGCCATGAAGGGGAACCCGTACCTCGAGCGGGTCGTGCTCCCGAGGCTTCGTCGCCAGTTCCGGCATGTCGAGGCGCGCGTGCTTGATGCCGCTGACTTCGGCGTGGCCCAGTCCCGGCATCGACTGTTCGTGATCGCCGGTCCGACGCCCGTGCGCTGGCCCACGCCGACGCACGGCCCGAGCGCCAGCCGGCCGCGCCTGGGGGTCGGCGACGTCCTCACCTTCGACGACGACGTCGTCGCCATGGCGCACGAGTGCAACGCGGGCTGGGGCTTGGCTCGCGTCCCCGTTGGCCTCGATCACCCCGCGCCGACGATCACGGCGGGCAGTGCGCGGAGCCACGGCGGCAACGGGCTGCTGTTCGTTCGTCGGGGCGCGCGGCTGGGACGAACCCTCCCCCCGGGCTCGACGCTCCATCGGCGGGCGACTCCCGAGGAATGCGCTCGGTTGCAGAGCTTTCCCAGCGGCTACCCGTTCGTGGGGTCGATGACCGAGCGAAGGGCGCAGGTCGGGAACGCGGTACCACCCTCGCTCGCCGCAGCGGTCGGTCGGGCTGTACTCGCCGCCGAGCGCGGAGTCGACGCGATCCGGGAGAGCTTGCCCGCCCTCGGAGCTGCGGTCGAGCGCGTCCTGGCGGCTGCGGTCGCCACCGTCCGTCGCCGTCCACCCCGCGGCATCGCTCCTGACGACATCGACGGCTTCGTCGCCCGCAACGTCGGGCAGCTCCGGGCGACGGTCGCCGACTTCCTCTCCCGGAGAACCCCATGACCTGCCCCTGCTCCCAGCCCCTCCCCGCGCCCGGCCGCCAGAAGGCCACCGCCCGCGTCCGCGTCGACCACCTCGCCCTCCGCCGCGAGCTCGGCGGCGTGCCCGAGATCCGCGAGGCGATGACCGCGAAGGCGACGGGTCGGCCGTCCGCGAACGTCGGCGTGATCTGGCAGCTCCTCACGCGATCTGTCTACAAAAGCGGTGATTTGCCCTGGCTTGCAACAAGGGAAGCGGCTCAGAACGCCGTCGATGCGGCCCGCTCCGCCATCCGCCTCCGCCAGATCAAGCCTGACGACGGCTACTTCGCCGTCGAGTGGGACGCGGCCCGGCGGGTCCTCGTCTTCGACGACCCCGGCGTCGGCATGTCCAGCGACGAGATCATCGGCAAGTTCCTCGCGATCGGCGAGAGCGGCAAGCGGGATGCCGTCGACTCCGGCGAGGCGGCGGGCGGCTTCGGCGTCGCCAAGGCCGTGATTTTGGGCTGCTCGCGATCCTTCGTCTGGAGGCTCCACACCCGCGACAACCTCGCCGTCGCCAACGGCATCAACGAGGAGGTGCAGGTCTACGACGCGCCCGGCCGGCAGGGGACGCGGCTCGAAATCCACGACGTCGACCCCGACCTCGTCCGCTACTGGGACCGCGCGCGCGGCGTCTACATCGGCATGGAGGACCGGCTGCGCGAGCTGCTCGCCGCCAACGACATCCCTGGCTTCACCTTCCGCTTCAACGGGACCGAAGTGAAGCCGATGTTCAGCCGACGCGGCGGGTCGCGCGTCACGGCCGAGGGGTCCTGGGGCGAAGGGACAACGGCGGTGGTCAAGGCATATCGACGCGCGCCCGGCGATCGCGGCGGGGCCTACTATCTTCGTCTGAACGGACTTTTACAGGTCCGGATGCATAGTCAGCGCGGTGGTCTCAAGGCTGACGTCGTCATCGACCTCAGCGCCAAGGTCCGACCCGGACAGCGCGGCTACCCCTTCAACGCCGCCCGCGACGCGCTGCAGGACACCGCGGCGTGGACCTTCTCCGACCTCGTCGACGAGGTCGAGCGCGAGAACGAGTCGCTCGGCAAGTCCGAGGGGGACGAGTGGATCGACCCCGAGGGCGACGACGACACCGGCGGGGCCGAGATCGCCGACCAGATGGCCGAGGCGTTCGCGGACGTCGACGTGCAGCGCGCCATCGCCGAGGCAGCGGGCGGGATCCGCGACTTCTACGGGGAGCAGGCGAAGTACGGCGGGATCGAGGAGGCCGTCGCGTCAGCCGCACCGCGGGGGACGAGGGCCGTCGCCGACGGGGACGCGCCCGAGCGAGGATGGGTGCTGCCCGCCGGGATGGAGGTCGCGGCGTCGGGCAGCGTCGAGCCGGACATCGCTGCCCCCTCGGATGTGCAGTCCGTGCGCGTGATCCGGGCGTTGCTCGCCGATGCGGACGCGCAGGGCAAGGCTGCGGGCGGGGTCCGCGTCGTCATCGTCACGGACCAGGTGGACCAGGCGCTGCGTCGCGCCGAGGCCGGGGAGACGTTGGACGGTTGGCAGACCCAAGCCGTCGAGGCCGCGATCGACCGCGCGGCCGAGGCGGCATTGGCTCCGGGCGGGGGCGGTCTCATCCAGGCCGTCGCAGTGTCGAAGGCGACGAGCGCGCTCGACGCGATCACGCCGTCCTGGGCGAAGCAGCTCGACAAGGTGGAGCGCCGGATCAAGAACCCTTTTGGCCGGTTCGCGGGGATGCGGATTTCGAAGAAGACCTACGACCGTGACCGGGCCCGGCGTTTCCGCAAGAACTACGCGAAGTGGGTGCCGTACCTGCTCGCCTGGGACGGCAC
>CAIMSU010000174.1 GCA_903844155.1 uncultured Pseudomonadota bacterium
CCCGGCGCTCAGCCGGCGTGGACGACCGGCCTCGATGACTGGCCGCAGCGATTCGAGAGACTCCATTCCGAACTCCTTGTTCTGGCCCGGAGTCTCACGCGGTCCCCGTCAAGCGACATGGGGGCGGGGCGAGGATGTACGTTGTAGCGGGCGGGGTCGAGATCCTGGATGAAGCGGCGGAGGGTGATCGACTTCCCGACGCCGCTGGGGCCGGTGACCAGGCAGATGCCGCGCAGTTCCATCCAGAGGACCAGCGCGTGGAGCAGGTCGCGCTGGCCGCGCGAGTCGAACATCTCGGCGGCGACCATGTTCTTGCGGAACGGGACGCCGGTGAAGGCGAAGTGGGCCTGCAAACGGCGCTTGTAGGCTTCGGGGACGGTGGGGGTGTTCATACGCGGGCTCCGAGTTGGGTGTGGACGTGATCGAGGTAGACCTGCATGTGCAGATCGCGGGGTTGGTGGGTGAGAAAGGCGTCGAGGACGACGGCGACACGGGCGGCGTCCCAGGGACCGAATCGCTCGACGGCAGTGCGGACGGCGGTGACGTCGACGACGGCTGGGTCGAGGCGGGCGACGAGGACGTCGAGCACAGCGCTGACGGCGTCGTCCCGCTGCTTCGTCTCAGCCTCCTTCAGCATTTGGACGGTTGGCTCGATGAAGTTCTGCTCCCGGCGCTTCTTCGTCAGATGCCCGAGCCAGTTGCTGGCCGGACGGACGGGGGCGGCGGCGACGACGGCGTCTTCGACCTGCGGACGACGATGCCGCTGGACGGAGAACGGCTTGATGCGCTCGACGAACGCCTTGTTGTGCCACGCCTCCACCTCGACGAGGTGCTCGGGGTCGTACCGGACCTCGAACCGCTTGCCCGCCAGCTTCGGCCCGACCTGATACTCGGTGCCGAAGAGCGAGAAAATTCCGGACTTGTCGGCCGTTCGGTTCTCGGACCACAGGAACGCCTGCCGGACCTTGCCCTCGTCGGCGACGTTGACCTTGCCGAGGTGCTTTCGCCAGCGATCCCGGGGCTTTTCGCCGGTCTCGCCGTGGACCGCGTCGTTGTAGTAGAGGTCCACCCATGCGAGCCACGCTTCGTTCAGTGCGTCCAGCGTCGTGATGTCCGAGGCGGCGACCTCGGCGACAAAGCCGTTGGTAAGAAAGTGGTTGAACGCCTCGATTTTGCCGTGACCCTCCGGCCGCTTGACCTCGGTGAACAGGATCGGCAGGATGCCCATCGTCGCGACGATGTGCTTCATGTGGTGGGAGGTGTACGTGGCCCCGTTGTCATAGTAAACCCTTGTTGGGACGCCATACTTCTGCAGCGAGCGCCGGAAGACCAGCTCCAGCGCGGGCGAGTCGCCCTTGAAGCTGAACCGGCCGTGCAGGCAGTAGCGGCTGTGGTCGTCGAGGAAGGTGTACAGGTAGGACTTCCGCATGCTTCCCGGCTTTTTCGGGTCGGGGAGCCAGGGGCCATCGACCATGTCGGACTGCCACAGCTCGTTCGGGAAGTCCGCCTCGAAGCGGTCGAGGTCCTTCTCCTTCTTCAGCACAGCACCCCGCCCGGACACGCCATTGGCGACGAGTGCGCGGTGGACGGTGCTGCGACGGGCCTTGCCCTTCGGGAGCAGCTCCAGATCTTCGGCGATGCGGATGATGCGGTCGAGCGAGCGCTGCGGCACCTCGCGCTTGAGCGCGCACAGCGTGGCGATCTCGGCGTCGTCGAGCACGGTGACGCCGCGGGACGGTCGAGGCGCATCGGCGAGCGCGTCGATCCCGCCCTTCCGGTAGCGCCGGGTCCAGACGCGGATGGTCTCGGCAGCGACGCGGAACAGCTCGCCGTCGGGGCCGACCCACGCCTTGGCGGCGAGTTTTTCGAGGACAGCCCGGCGATGGCCACGGGCGGGGAACAGCGCGACATACGCTGCGATGACTTGGTAGCGGGCGAGGGCCCAGGGGTCAGACAACACAACCTCCAGTTGAGTGTCGGCAGATTGCCATCGACGGTCGCGGACTTCGACGCCCCCTTTGGTGGGACGAAAACGCTGTCAGCCCCTCGCCGATCTCCGGGCGCATCTCACCTGTCCCTCCCGATGAGGGCTTCAGAATCCCGTGGTGCCCAGCGGTCCGTCCAGCCTCGTTCGAGCCTCAGCCAATAGGACGGTTGCAGAGATCTTCAGGGCGACGGCCCCGCCGAAGAGGAAGGCGAGACCCGTCGCGAGCGAATACGTCGCCTTCGGGTCCTTCCACCACCGGCTCTGCGTCCGATCTGGCGGGGATAATCCCGTTGGAAACAGCTTCTCTATCGGCTGAGGTTCGAAACGCTCGATGACGGTGGTGCGGAGGGCCACCTGCAGCCGGTCGGCGGCAGGCAGGAGGCGGTGGAGCCAGCGTTGCGCCGTTCGTCGGGAGAAGAGGTCAAGGTCGGGGACGACCTCCTCGTAGCGGAGGAGGCCGCGGGTCGAGGACAGCCACGACCAGAGCCGGACCAGCACGACGAGGACGACGGACTGGAGCCCATCGATCTCGTCGGGGGCGTGGTCCTGACGGGTCTCGGTCGTGCCATACCGGAGCCAACGTCGGCGCTGGACGGTGATCGGCACCACGCGCATCGGGCACCCCGCGATGGCAGGTCCAGGGAGGACGGCCAGCACGGTGCGCGGGCGCCAGTCGTGGCGGTGCCAGCCGCCGTCGGGACGAGGCCCTTCGAACCAACGCACGCTGCCGTCGGTCTGGTAGGCACCGGGTCTCGCGACCGTGCCAATGAGGCCCTCGCCGAGGCGAGCGCGGACGTCGACGGGTGATGGTGGCCAGGGCACCGCCGGGTGTAGTGCCCCAGGCCCCCCGCGGGGGGCCTGGGGCACCGTCCCGGCTAGATCGACCGGTCAGGCCTGTGGGGACAGATCCGCCGAGGGTGGGATGAACGGGGTGCCACTGGGGTGGGTGCGGGGAATGGGACAGTTCGACCGTCACCACCTCCGCCTGCGACCAGCCTTCCGGCTAAGCCTCCCTCTCCGGCGACTGCAACGACAGCGACCCCGCCTACAACCCCGCCGCATCCGAGACCGACTGCACGGACCCGAACGACTACAATTGTGACGGTGTGACCGGCGCTGTCGACGGCGATGGTGACGGGTACTTTGCCTGCGAAGAGTGCGACGACACCAACGCCGCCGTCCACCCCGGCGCGACCGAGGTCTGCAACGGCCTCGATGATGACTGCGACGGCACCGTGGACAACAACGCGACTGACGCTACGCTCTGGTACGAGGACCTGGACGGTGACGGCTACGGTTCGGACGTCTCTCAGACGGCGTGTTCCGCCCCGCTTGGGTACGTCGCGGTGACCGGGGACTGTGACGACACGACGGGCGCAGTCAACCCGGGTGCGACCGAGCGCTGCAACGGCGTCGACGACAATTGCGATGGTTTTACCGACGATAGCAGCGCGACGGGCCAGGCGACCTGGTACGCGGATCTGGATGGCGACGGGTATGGCGCGGGCACCGGCACCCTCGCATGTGACGCGCCCGCGGGCTCGGTCAGCAGCGGGACGGACTGTGATGATGGCGTTGCGAGCGTGTTTCCCGGTGCCACCGAGATCGTCGGCGACGGCGTCGATCAGGACTGCGATGGGTTTGACGACTGCTACCTGGACATGGACCACGACGGATTTGGTTCGGCCAGCGTGATTGTCGGCGATGACTTGACGTGTACGATCGGCAATGAAGCTGCCGTTACGGGCGACTGCGACGATGCCGGTGCCAGCACGTTTCCGGGGGCGGCGTTCGCGGAGTCCTCAACGGCGTGTATGACGGACGGGGACGGGGATGGGTATGGGGACGCCAGCGTGAGCGCGGGCGTGACTGCGGGGTCGGACTGCGACGATGGCACGGCGGGCGTCAACCCGGGTGCGGTGGAGTTGTGCAACGGCGTGGACGACAACTGCTCGGGGGCGGTGGATGAAGGGCTCACGCTCTACTACACCGATGCCGACGGGGATGGGTTTGGGGCTGGGGTCGGGGATTGCGCGACAGCTGGCGTGGCGGACGACACGGACTGTGATGACGCGAGCGGGAGCGTGCATCCGGGCGCGTCCGAGACCTGCAACGGCGTGGACGACAACTGCGACGGCGAGGTGGACGAGGGCGTGATGTTGACGTTTTACGCCGATACGGATGGCGATGGGTACGGGGATGCGAGCGTGAGCGAGAACGCGTGCGCGGCGTCTGCGGGGTGGGTCGCAGACGCGACGGATTGTGATGATGGGGCGGCGGGGGTGAATCCGGGGGCGGCGGAGGTGTGTGACAATGGGGTGGATGATAATTGTGACGGAACGGCGGGGGACTGCAAGGTGATCGGAGGGGTCTTGTCGACGGCGTCCGCCGAGTACGTCGGGGAAGCCGGTGGCGACGCGCTCGGGACAAGCATCAGCGGCGCGGGGGACTTGAACGGCGACGGGTTCGATGATTTCGTTCTTGGTGCGCCAACGGCGTCTCCAGGAGGCGCCGCCTATCTTGTGCTCGGCTCGGAGGAACCATCGGGAGGCTCGGCAGGCACTGAGATCGTCTACACCGGGGAGTCGGGTGATGAGTATGTCGGCAGTTCCTTAGCCGGGCTGGGGGACTTCGACGGAGACGGACTCGACGACTTGGCTGTCGGGGCACCCGGGGCAGATGCGAACGGGTGCGGCTCAACTTCGACGACGCTCAAGCCGCCTCCTGCCAGAGCCATGTTCTTTCGGCATCTGCGTAGCATGAAGCATGATTTCTCCAAAATTCCTGCCGCCGGTGGAACTGCCAGTAGGCCGCCATGTCGCC